>JAUIAI010000007.1 GCA_030425615.1 Gammaproteobacteria bacterium | reverse complement strand
TCCGATGCGTCGCCGCCGAGGCGAAAAAGGCTTTTCGCGCGTCGGCTGGCAGGAACTGTGGAGCGATGTCGGGAAACGCTGGGCGGGCTATGATCCGGCGCGCACGTTTCTCTACCTCACCAGCCGCGGCATCACCAACGAGGTCTACTACGTCGCACAGAAGGTGATGCGGTTCCTCGGCTCGCCCAACGTCGACAACTCGGCGCGGCTCTGTCACTCGCCGAGCACCGCCGGACTCAAGTCCACGCTCGGCGTGGCCGCCACGACGCTCTGGTCCGGCTGCACCACCACCGACGGCCCGGAGACCCCCGTGCCGGCCGAGGTCACGGACTTCGCGATCGTGCCCAGCGCCGACACCCCGCCGGTCGAACGCACCGGCTCGCCGGTGATCGTGCGCGAGCTGGAAAACGGCCTCACGATGATCGTGAAGGAGAATCACGTGGCCCCCGTCGCGGCCTTCCGGATCTACGTGCGCGCGGGCAGTATGTACGAGCAGGAGTGGATGGGCATGGGCCTGACCCACGTGCTCGAGCACCTGCTCGCCGGCGGCTCCACGGTCACCCGCACGGAGGTGCAGAGCGAGGAGATCATCGACTTGCTCGATGCCAACCGTTTCGGTCTGACCGTCTCGATCGACGGTCCGCGTCGCCTGCACGATCTTCGTCGGCGAACCGTCGGCGGCAAGGGGACGTACGACACCGTGGTCGCGAAGTCACGGCTGCTGCTCTCGCGCTATCGTTCGCGGCCGGTCGGTGCGCGGGTCACGCTCACGGCCGGAGTCACGGAGGTGGAAGCCATCTGGCGACATCTGAAGCAGGAGATCGGCTTCTTCGAGGTGGGCTTCTCGCCCGTGACGTCGGGTGAAATGGACGAGTTCAACCTCGGGTCCGAGGACCTGGCCCGCGTCTTCGCCGGCATGAAGGCCCTCGGAGGGATCTATCGCGAGGCGGCGCTGCGCGGCGAGAACATCGGCTTCTCCAATCTCCACCAGCTGTTGCAGGACCTGACCGAAGGACGTTCCAAGGCGCTGCCCTGCGGGGCCGGTGTCGGAATGCTGGCGGTTGACCACGAAGGCGGACTCAACCTCTGTCACCGCTTCACGGGCTCCGAGCTGCCCACCTTCGGCACGGTGAGTTCCGGTATCGACCGTGAGCCGCTCGCGGAGTTCGTCGCCCAGCGTGCTGAACGCGCCGGCAAGGGCTGCGAGACCTGCCGAATCCGCAATCTCTGCGCCGGCGGCTGCTATCACGAGTCGTACGCGCACTTCGGCGACCCGCAGTCGCCGACCTACCACTACTGCGATCTGATGCGTGACTGGGTCGATTTCGGCATCGGTCTGTATGCCGAGCTGATGGCAGACGCACCGCAATTCTTCGACACGCACATCGCGCCAAGGAGGGCATGGGGCAAATGAAACCACTGGGCAGGAAGGCCGAGCTCGTGCAGCAGGCCATCGCCGAGGACCGGCTCGACGAGGTGCAGGCCATGCAGACCGTCACCGCCGGATGCACCACCACCCTGGACCCCGGCTGGGAGGTCGATCCGTTCGGGGGCGTCGCCGCCCTCTGCCAGCCGATGGAAGCCGATCTCTACGGCTGTTCGGACCCGTGCTGGTGGCCGGCGCAGGTTCCCGACACCATGGTCACCTATCCCGACTGGGGCGAGGGGGCCGACAACGCTGCGCGCGACTGGCGTTCCCTCGGAACGGCTTATCCGTCCGACGCCGAAACCTGAGAGACCCGAGATGACTCCTCTATTCCGGAAACTGACGGCCGCAGGCGTCGCCGTCGGCCTGACGCTGGTTGCCGGGGCGGCCCGGGCGGAAGGCGATCGTCTGGTCACGATCGCCAAGCCGGCCAATCTGCTGGTGTTCGACGCGGCGCGCCGTGAACTCGTGCGCGACTGTCCGCTCGAGGTCAATGCCATGCCCGGCGTGATCCAGGTGTCGCCGGACGGCAAGATCGCCTACGCGCTCGTGAACCGCTGGGAAGACGTGATCGGTATCGATCTGGAGTCCTGTGAGAGGGTCTTCTACGCCAGGCAGTCGAGCGGCGACGTCCGCCGTAAATCCATCGCGTCGCTGGCGGTTTCACCGGACGGGCGCGAGCTCTATACCGTGCGCAATCCCACGCGGATCCTTCCCGACCGCTACGAGGTCCTGGCGCCCGAGTTCGCCGTCTACGACACGCGCGACGGCCTGCAGGCCGAACCGATGCGCGTCTACCCCGCGCCGCGGCGTTCCACGGTGATGGCCGCCGACCGCAAGGGCAACGTGTACGTGGCGGCGCATGACGTGGAGCGCATCGAAGCGCTCACCGGTTACATGCACACGGCGATTCCCAACGCTTCCTGGAAGCGTCCGAAGTACAGCCCGCCCGACGTGCTCGCGTTCTGGCCCGTCGGATCGCAGAACGACGAGTTCATGCTGTTGTACTCGGCGGCCGTGTTCGAGACCGAGAAGATGGAGAACATCTCGGATTTCGTCTGGGGCTACCAGACGGTCGACCTCACCACCGGCGAGACGCAGCTGTCCGATTTCGGCTCGTTCGAGGTGATCATGTTCAGCGCGGTGCGCAACCCGCAGGCGCCCAACGAACTCTACGGCGTCTATACCCAGCTCTCCAAGCACGACGTCCAGACCCGTGAACTGGTCAAGCGCGTCGATCTTCCCCACACGTACTACGTGATCAACATCTCCAGCGACGGCAAGGAGGTGTACGTGGCCGGGACCAACGACGACATCGGCGTCTACAGCACGGAGACGCTCGAGCGCATCGGCGAGATGCGCACGCCCTCAGGAGGAGACATGGCTGCCGCCACCTTGCAGGTGATCCCCGGCCGCTGACGGGGGCCGCAGCTCATTGGCGGCGCTGCCGCGAAGCGGGGGGCCGCCCCCGCTCGGACTCGGGTTCTGGTGGCGTACGCTGCTGGCCGGTCACGGCCGCAGTCTGGCCGCGATCCTCTCGCTGGGCGTCGTCTCGGCGCTGGTGGCGTTGGTGCCGCCGTATCTGACCAAGCTCGTCATCGACGACGGCCTCCTGGCCGGTGACCGCCAGGCGCTGGTCGTCTGGTCGCTCGCCTTGCTGACGGTGGGAGCGGGTGCGCTGGGTCTCGGGGTGGTCAGCAGCCTGTTGCACATGCGTGCGTCCGTCGCGATGCTCGCCGGCCTGCGCCAGCGGCTGCTGGCGCGCGTGCTGCGCAGCGATGCGCGCTGGCGCGCCGAACACAGCACCGGCGAGCTCATGAACCGCATCGACGCCGACGCGGGTGAGGTCCAGCGCTTCGCGTTCAATGCCCTGCTCACCGGATCGGGGGCGCTGGTGAGGCTGTCCGGTGCCCTGGCCATGCTGTTCTGGCTGCACTGGCCGCTCGCGTTGCTGGCCGTGGCGCTCGCGCCGATCGAACTGGCCTTTCTCGCCTGGGCACGGCCGAGAACCGAGCACCTGACCCGGGAGGTGCGACAGGCCCGCGGCGACTTCGCGGGGCGACTGGGCGAATCGTTGCAGGGCCTGACCACGATACGCCAGATCGGTGCCGCCGGCGCGATGCTGGCGCGGCTGGGGGAGGGTCAGCGGGAGTTGAACGCCAGGCAGATCCAGGCGCACCGATTCGGCGAAGTCACGCGCACGGTGCCCGCGCTGATCACGGCCGTCGGGCGCTCGCTCGTCTTCCTGCTCGGCGGACTGGCCGTGATCGACGGCCGGCTGGCGCTGGGGACCCTGATCGCGTTCATCGGATATCTGGGCTTCCTGGTGGGGCCCATGCAGTCCCTGCTCGGTCTCTGGCACGGCCAGGCCCGGGCGCGAGTCGCCTTCGAGCGCATCGAACGGCTGCTCGATCCGAACGTCGGCGCGACGGCCGACGCCGATGCGGCCACCCCGCCCCCCGGGGGAGCCGTCGGCGTACGTCGAGGCGGGGCCGACGGCGCCGTCTGGATCTCGGCCGGCGAGAAGATCCGCCTGGACGGGCCCAGTGGCGTGGGCAAGACACGGATGCTGCGTGCCCTCCAGGAGATCGACGGTCCGTCCGAGGCCGGCGACTTCGTGCTCACAGACGAAGCCGGCCGCCTTCTGGACGCGCAGGCGCGGGCCGACACCGTCGTGCACGTGCCCCAGCGGCCGTTCGTGATGCGCGGCACGGTCGCCGAGAATCTTCGTCTGCTCGCGCCGGCCGCCGCGGACGAAGCGCTGAACGAGGTCCTGGACGTCGTCGGTCTGACGGCCCGCTTCGCGGCCGCCGACGGCCTGGAGACCCGCCTGGGCGAGGACGGGCTCAGCCTGTCCGGCGGCGAACGCCAGCGTCTCTGTCTGGCGCGCGCGCTGCTGAGGGGCGGAGCGCTCTGGCTGTTCGACGAAGCGCTCTCGGAGGTCGACAGGGCTTCGGCGGCGCGTATCTGGCTTGCCCTGGATCGCCGGTTGAACGGGGCCACCCGGATCATCGTGGCCCACGATCCCGAGAGCTGCGGCGCGGTTGATCGCGTGATCCGGGTGACCGCCGATGCGGGGACCGACGGGCGGGAGGGGGAGCGTGAGGGCTGATGAGGGTTCGCGAGGGCGGTTCGTCGCGATCATCGACGGGCCCGTGTCGCGCTGGCCGGCGCGCATTCTCGATCCGGGCGCCGGGGCGACGTCCCCGGACGATGACAAGGCCCATGCCGCCGGACCCGGTGAGAATCCCGCCACGGGGCGCGGCTGGCCACCGGGCGCCCTGGACGGTCGGTCCGCCGCCGCCCGACACGCCCAGGCGCTGGCCGACGCGATGCTCGAAGGCCGGGGCGGCGGCGGCCGGGAGTTGCTCAATCCGGTGGTTTTCGACGAAGGCTTGCGCAGCAGCGTGGCCCGCGTGAACGCGGCCTTCGACGCACTCCTGGCGTGGCCCGAGCCCGTCGACCTGGTGCTGTGTGCGTTCGGGCTGCCGCGTGCGGATGACGGGATGCTGGCGCGCCTGGACGCACTCAGCGGCCGCGTGGGCGTGATCGTGGCGTCGGCGCCGGCGCGGGGCGCAACCGTCTGGCCCGCCCGGCATCCGGGCGTTCTGTCGGTGCAGGGCGATGCCCGCTGCGGCGACGGCCAGTGGTCGTGGCTCGGGCTGGAGCACGCGACTTTCGGAGCCTCTCCCGCCGGACCCGCGCCCGGCGGGCCCGCCGGCGCAAGCCTGGCCGCGGCGCGCTTCGCCGGGCTGCTGCTCGCTGAGATGACTCGCCCGCACATGCCCGCGGCGGCGGCGCACATGGCCGCGCGGGCGACGTTCCACGGCCGGGAACGCCGTCGTTGAGGCCGGTCGGTCGCATCGCGGGCCCATCGCCTCCGGGGACCCGCGCGCCCCGTTTACGCGAGAGCGCGGCGAAGCGGTATAGTGGATCCGGATTCCGGCGCGTGGGCGGACAGAATACGGAGACGACAGTACGATGAGCTCGCCGATCACCAGCTACGAGCAGGCCTGTGCCGAGCACGAGCTGAACATTCCCGAACACTACAACTTCGGTTTCGACTGCATCGATGTCTGGGCCGACGACCCGTCGCGCCTCGCGTTCATCGCGCTCGACGCAAAGGGCGAGGAGGTCGCCCGTCATTCGTTCGCCCGACTGCGCGACGACTCGAACCGGCTGGCCAACGCGCTGCTGGACCTCGGCGCGGCGCCTGGCGACCTGGCCTTCGTCATGATCCCGCGCGTGCCCGCCTGGTACCAGGTGATGGTGGGATGCTGCAAGGCGGGCATCGTCGCGATGCCCGGCACCAATCTGCTGATGCCCAAGGACATCGTCTACCGGATCAACCGCGCGGGTGCGCGGATCGCGATCGTCACCGCGCAGGCGGCCGAGCGCGTGGACGAGATCCGCGATCAGTGCCCCACGCTCGAATTGCTGGTGGTGGTCGGCGGTCCGCGTGCGGGGTGGCACGACTACGAGAGCTGTCTGTCGGCCGCGTCGCCGCAGTTCGACCGGGCCCGCGTGCCGGCCACGCGTCGTGACGACCTGATGCTGATCTATTTCACCTCGGGCACGACCGCCATGCCGAAGATGGTGCCGCGCGATCACGGCTACGCGCTGGCGCACGCGATCACCGGCCGCTACTGGATGGATCTGCGCGAGGGCGAGGTGCACTGGACGCTGTCCGACACCGGTTGGGCGAAGGCGGCGTGGGGCCTGCTGTTCGGCCCCTGGCAGATGGGCGCGGTCAACGTGCTGATCGACGCGCCCGGGTTCGATGCGGACCTGCACCTGCGGCTGATCGACCGCCTCCAGGTGCGCACCTTCTGTGCGCCGCCCACCGTCTACCGAATGTTCGCCCAGCTCGATCTCTCTCCGTACGAGCTGCGGGGCCTGCGGCACTCCATGAGTGCCGGCGAGCCGCTGAACCCGGAGGTCATCAAGGTCTGGCAGGAGGCCACCGGCGGCCTGATCTACGACGGCTACGGGCAGACGGAAACGATCAACATCGTCGGCAACTTCCCGTTCATGGCGGTCAGGCCGGGTTCCATGGGCAGGCCCGTACCGGGCGTGACGGTGGACGTGGTGGACGACGACGGCGAACGCGTGGCCGATGACACCATCGGCCACATCGCGGTACGCCTCACCGATCCGTGGCCGGCGGGTCTGTTCCACGGCTACTGGCAGGACGAAGAGGCCACGGCGAAGGTGTTCCGCAACGGCTGGTACTACACCGGCGACACGGCCACCCGCGATGCCGACGGATACTTCTGGCTCGTGGGGCGCAGCGACGACATCATCAGTTCGGCCGGCTACCGCATCTCGCCGTTCGAGGTCGAGAGCACCTTGCTCGAGCACCCGGCCGTGGTGGAGTCGGCGGTGGTCGGCGTGCCGGACGCACTGCGCGGGCAGATCGTCAAGGCCTTCGTCGTCCTCGCCGCGGGCCATACGGCCAGCGACGCACTGGCCGCCGAGATCCAGGAGTTCGTCAAGACGAACACCGCGCCGTACAAGTACCCGCGCGAGATCGAGTTCCGGGACACACTGCCCAAGACCATCTCGGGCAAGATCCAGCGGGTCCAGCTGCGCCAGGAGTCGGCTTGAACCCTCGCCCACGTCGGCGCGACCCACGGTCGTGCCCGGCCGGCTCGCTGCGCCGGGCGATCAGCCATGGAGAATCACGATGAGCCTCAAGATCCTGTCCGCGACG
The DNA here is from genome assembly GCA_030425615.1 of Gammaproteobacteria bacterium. Classification (GTDB taxonomy): domain Bacteria; phylum Pseudomonadota; class Gammaproteobacteria; order Burkholderiales; family Burkholderiaceae_E; genus JAUIAI01. The sequence continues at coordinate 8,014 of JAUIAI010000007.1, read as the reverse complement.
ATCGTGGGCCTGGCCCTCACCGGCTGCGCGGCCAAGGCGACGCTGCACGGCAATGTCACCCACGAGCGTACGCTCGGCCTGCTGCCGGACGCGCGGGTGGTGATCACCGGGCCCGGCGAGTCTTCGGACGCGCAGACGCTCGAGACCAACTACGCGGGCCGGTTCTCGACCAAGCTCAAGCCCGGGAAGTACCGGTTGAACGTCGAGCGCGAGGGCCTGCTGCCCTGTGCGGGCAACCCGGAGGACGTCGAACTCGCGGAAGGCGAGGTCCGCGAGCTCCGACTCTGCCTGTCGGACGGCTGACGGGCGCCGCGCACGACGTGGCAAGACGCATTCGAAACGAGGAGACAGCATGCAACTGACGGACAGCGTCATCGTGATCACAGGCGCGGCCAGCGGTATCGGCCGCGCCATGGCGCTGCGTTTCGCGCAGGAGCGCCCGGCCGGCCTGGTCCTGGCCGACCTGTCCGGCACGCGGGAGGCGCTCGACTCCCTGGCCGGCCGGATCTCCGCGGGCGCGGACGGCGCGCCACCGGTTCCGTGTACCTGGCAGGCCTGTGACGTCGGACGCGAGGACGAGGTGAGGTCCCTGGCCGTCGCTGCCGAGAAGGCTCACGGCCGCATCGATCTCTTCTGCTCGAACGCCGGAATCATCCGGGACGGCGACGAGCACACCACGGACGACGTCTGGCAGCTGAACTGGCAGGTCCATGTCATGGCCCATGTCTATGCGGCGCGTGCGGTGGTGCCCGGCATGGTCGCGCGTGGCCGGGGCTATCTGCTGAACACGGCCTCGGCGGCCGGTCTGGTGACCTCGCTGCCGTCGGCCACCTATGCCGTGACCAAGCATGCCGCCATCGCGTTCGCCGAGTATCTGGCGATCCGTCACGGGGACGAGGGCATCGGCGTCTCGGTCCTGTGTCCGCAGGCGGTGGACACGCCGATGGTCCAGGGGCGCTCCGGGTCGTCGGCCGCGAAGGTGGACGGTCTGATGCCGGCAGAAGCCCTGGCCGAAAGCGTCGTGCAGGGGCTCGCCGCCGAGAGCTTCCTGATCCTGCCCCATCCCGAGGTCATCGAGTACTTCCGCCGCAAGGCGTCGGACTATGACCGCTGGCTGGGCGGAATGCGTCGTTTCGCCGGCCGTTTGCGCAGCGGGCAGGGCTGACTCGGCTGTCGGGTCTCGGGTCTCGGTTCGCTGCGCACGACCGCCGGCCCACGGCGCGGGCCGGCGGGCACCCGATTCTCCCTGACGCGGGAGTCGGACTGCGCCCCGGGGACAGCAAACGATGGTACGGTCTCCCGTCCCCGTCAGTGACGCTCCCGGAGGCCGCATGCAGACTCTGAACGTGAACGGTGTCGACATCGAGATCGACACCGATCCCTCCACGCCCCTGCTCTGGGCCCTGCGCGACCAACTCGAACTGCAGGGCACTAAATTCGGCTGCGGTGCCGGTCTGTGCGGTGCGTGCACGGTCCACCTCGACGGTCGTCCGGTGCGTTCGTGCACGACCACGGTTTCAGCGGCGGCCGGAGCGCGGGTGACCACCATCGAGGCCATCGCCGTCGACGAGATCGGCAGTGCGGTGCAACAGGCCTGGATCGCGCACGACGTCCCGCAGTGCGGCTACTGCCAGTCCGGGCAGATCATGTCCGCCGTGGCACTGCTGCGCGAGAATCCGGCGCCAGACGACGCTGCGATCGACGAGGCCATGTCCGGCAATGTATGCCGCTGTGGCACGTACAACCGCATCCGGGCCGCGATCAAGGATGCCGCCCGCGCCATCGGCTGAGGGGGACGACATGAGCGAATCCAACCGCATGCGCGCCCCGTACTCCGCGGCACGCCGCGTATTCCTGAGATCCACCGCGCTCGCAGGCGGCGGCCTGGCGCTGGGCATCGTCTTTCCGTCGGTGGCCCCCGGCCGGCTCGGTTCGTCCGCCCACGCGGCGAACGAACCCCTGGCTCCCAGCCAGTGGATCCGCATCCATCCGGACAACCGGGTCGTGATCATCGTCGACAAGTCGGAAATGGGGCAGGGCGTGGCCACGTCGATGCCGATGCTGATCGCGGAGGAGTTGTCGCCCGACTGGTCCAGGGTCTCCTACGAGTTCGCCCCGGCGGCGCCGCAGTACGCGAATCCCCTGTTCGGGACGCAGGGCACCGGCGGCTCGACCTCTGTCCGGGCGATGTACGAGCCGCTGCGACGCGCGGGCGCCGCCGCGCGCGAGTTGCTGCGCCAGGCGGCCGCAAAGCACTGGCAGGTGGAACTGTCTGCCGTCGATGCGGCCGACGGGTGGCTCACGGGGCCGGATGCCCGCCGGGCCAGTTACGGCGAGATCTCCACGCTCGCGGCAGGCATGGTGCCGCCGGATCCCGCCACGGTGGCGGTGCGCGAGTCCGGGTTCCGGCTGCTGGGCAAGCCGGTCAGGCGTCTCGATTCCCCGGAGAAGGTCGACGGCAGCGCGGTGTACGGGATGGACGTGCGGCTTCCCGGTCAGCTCACGGCGCTGGTCGCGCGCTCGCCCACGGTCGGTGCAAAGGTCGAGAGCTACGACGCGCAGGCGAGCCTCGCCGTCAGGGGCGTGCGGGCCGTGGTGCCCGTCACCGGCGCGGTCTCGGACGGTGTCGCCGTACTCGCCGACTCCTACTGGGCCGCCAAGCTGGGGCGTGACGCCCTGAAGGTGAACTGGCGGGAAGACGAGGCGCTCACGCTGTCGGACGAGGAAATGCGCGCCGAGATGCGCCGCCTGGCGCTCACCACGACGGATGCGGTTCCGGCGCGGGACGTCGGTGACGTGGAGGCCGCACGCGCGGTCATGACGGTCACGGCCGAATACGATCTTCCCTATCTCGCCCACGCACCCATGGAGCCCATGAACATCACCGCCTGGGTGCGGGAAGGGCATGTGGAGATCCACGGCGGGACCCAGGGGCAGGGGCCGAATCAGGCCACGGTGGGGCAGATCCTCGGCATCGACCCGGCGCTCGTGCAGATCACCACGACCCATCTGGGCGGCGGTTTCGGGCGTCGCTTCGCACCGGACGCACTGATCGAGGCGGTGCAGCTGTCCAAGGCGGTCGAAGCGCCGGTACGACTCGTCTACTCGCGCGAGGACGACATGCGTGGCCAGTACTACCGGCCGGCCGTGCATGCGCGTGTGCGCGGCGGGCTGGACGCCGAGGGCCGGCCGCTGTTCATGTCGGCCCGCACGGTGTGTTCCTCGGTGGCGAAGGGGTCGGGATTCGAAGGGGCCCTGGTGCAGGACCGGCTCGACGTCATGTCCACCGAAGGTCTGGACAACTGGCCATACGACTGCCCGAACCAGCGGGTCGAGTGGATTCCCTACGAACCGGGGATCCGCACGTGGTTCTGGCGTTCGGTGGGGAACTCGCAGAATGCGTTCATCGCGGAGACGTTCATCGACGAACTCGCCTACGTCGCGGGCCGAGACCCGTATGAATTCAGGCGCGATCTGCTGAGCGGTCACCCCAGGCACCGGGCCGCCCTGGACCTCGCCGCGGAACGGGCTGGCTGGGGTTCGCCGTTGCCGGCCGGCCGGGCCCGGGGCATCGCGGTGGCCGAGTCGTTCGGTTCGTACGTCGCGCAGGTCGTCGAAGTGTCCATCTCGGAGGGCCGGCCGCGTGTGCACCGGGTGGTCATCGGTGCCGACGTGGGCACCGTGGTCAATCCGGACACCACCGCGGCCCAGCTCGAGGGCGCCATGGTCTACGGCCTTTCCGCCGCGCTCTACGGACGGATCACCCTCGAATCGGGACGCATCGTGCAATCGAACTTCCACGACTACCCGGTGCTGCGGATGTCGGAGATGCCGGCTGTGGAGGTCCACCTCGTGCAGTCCGCCGAGCCGCCCGGTGGCGTGGGTGAGCCTGGCACGCCGCCGCTGGCTCCGGCGCTGGCGAATGCACTGTATGCACTGACGGGACGACGCATCCGCCGGCTGCCCATGGATCTGCCGGTCTGAGCGGCGCGATCAACCCGTGTGCGTGGCCCGTGTGTCCTTCGCCCGGTCGGGCGTGACCGACCGGGCCGCCGGGGCGTCGGCAGCGCCGCGCGCGTCCGGTCCCGAGGTGACGGCCGCGATTCGCCGGACCACCTGCTGCACGTTCAGCGGTTTGCACCAGTAGTCGACGAAGCCCGCCGCCAGCGCCTGCTCGGCGTCTTCGGGGGAAGCGTCTGCCGAGACGGCCACCACCGGCAGCGTCGTTCCCCCGGGCAGCGAGCGGAGTCGGTGCAGCAGCTCGAATCCGTCGCCGTCGTCGAAATTCAGGTCGAGCAGGAGGAGATCCGGCAGTGCGTGCCGGAGCTCCGCCCAGCCCTCGGCGACCGACGCGGCGAGCCTCAGGCGGTGGGCGGGCAACTGCTCGAAGCAGCCGGCGAGGACGAGGCGGTTCAGCGCGTCGTCCTCGACGTAGAGGACGTCCAGCGGACGCGGCGACTCACCGGACCCCGGGTCCATCGCAGGTTCTGCTTGGCGCTTCACGGGGCCGTCCGCGTGTGGCGCGGCAGACGTCGGCAGCCTCGGCTCTGCTGCCGTGGCGGGCGGGGCGGGCTTTCCGGGCAGGTCGGACGGCTCCGCCACCGCGCCGAGCCCGGGCGGTGGACAACTCGCGAGCGCGATCGTGAACTGGGTGCCCACGCCCGGCACGCTGGAGACATCGACCGTGCCGCCCATCCGTTCGCTGAGCTGCTTGACGATACTCAGACCCAGTCCGGAACCGGGGACCCGGGTGCGTTCGGCGCCCAGCCGGTTGAACGGCGTGAACATGCCCTGCATCTGTACCGGTGTCAGTCCGACGCCGGTGTCCCGGATGGTGATCTGCAGCCGCCCGTCGGTCGGGCGGACGTCGATCGCGACGCTGCCCCCGTCCCGGTTGTACTTGATCGCGTTCGACAGGAGGTTGATCAGACACTGGTCGAGCCGCCGCGGCTCGGCCAGTACCCACTCGTCGACGATCTCCGGTCCCGGGGCCAGGACACGCACCCGGCCGCCCTGGGCCGTGCTGGAGACGATGGCGATGGAGCGCCGCAGGCTGGCGGCCACGTTCACGGGCGTGAGCGCGAGCGTGGGTTCCACCCCGGAAATCGGCGATGGCGAGGTCAGATCACCGATCAGGGCCTCGAGATGGCGGCCGGCCTGGCGGATCTGCGCGATGCGCTTCGCCGGTTCCGGCGAAGCGGCGATCGTCGGATCCGACTCGAGCAGGTCCGTCAGCCCGTTGATCGCGCTCAGCGGGGTGCGCAGTTCGTGGGCCAGCCTGGACAACAGCCGGGTGCGTGCCAGCGTGCCTTGCTCGGCCGCATCCGAGATCCGCTCGAGTCGAGCCGCCTCCTGGCGTTCGGTGACGTCGCGGCTCGCGCAGATGGCCAGTACGCCGTCCGGACTGTCGTCGGCAACGACCCGCAGATGACACTCCACGTGACGCACGTCACCCGTCGTCGGATCCTGGACCCGGAACGTGAGCGTCTGGTGGTGGCCGGGCTCGCGCGCCGCGGTCACGTGTCCGCTCACCCGCTCACGATCCTCCGGATGAACCGCGCCCAACCAGCCGTCCAACGTGAGCCGGCGCCACGCCCGCGACATGGAGAACAGTTCGTCGGCCCGGGTGTCCAGCGTGATGGCCGGGCTGCCCGGCGTCCAGCTCATGATCGCGAGCCCGGCCACCTCGATCGCCAGTTCCGCCCGCTGACGACTGCGCTGCAGTTCCAGGCGGGCCGCCTTGCCGGCCGTGGTGTCGTGGATGTAGCCATGCCACACCGTGGCGCCGTCGGGCAGCCGTTCCGGGCTGGAGTGGCCCTCGCGCCATTGTGTGCTTCCGTCGCCCAGCACGACGCGGAACTCGTGGCGCCAGGGCGAGAGCGACGCCGCGCTGCGCGCGATGCTCTCCAGAAGCCGCGTGCGATCGTCCGGGTGAACCGCCCGAAACGTGCCCCGGGTGTCGCGCTGCGCCGTTTCCGGGGACACGCCGTAGATTCGCCGCACCGCTTCGCTCACGAACGGAAAGCGGGCCGAGCCGTCGGCCTCCTGCCGATACTGGAAGATGACGCCCGGGATCTCGCGTGAGACCTTTTCGAGCAGCGCCGTCCGGTCCCGCAGGGCGTTGCGGTTCAGCCGGCCCAGCAGCAGCGTGGAGACGGCCCGCGCCAGCGTCGACAAGGGGTCGTGCAAGGCGGCCAGGTTGCGGGGCGTTCCATCCATCACGCAGAGCGCACCCACCCTGATGCCCTCGACTGACAGCGGCAGGCCCACGTAGGCGCGAATGTGCGGAGCAGCCAGGACCAGCGGCGAATCGGCGAAGCGCGGATCCTGGCGGGCGTCCCGGACGAGCAGGGGCGCATCCTGCGAAACCGCCACCGTGCAGAACGCGTTTCTGGGGACGGTCCGCGGCATGTTCAAGCCGTGCTCGGCCGCGATGCGCTGGAAATCGTCGCCGACGAGGCTGATCGCGGCCATCGGCGCGTCGGCGAGTCTCGCCGCGAGCGCCACGAGCTCCTCGAGCGCTGGATCGGTATCCTCGTCTTCGAGTTCCAGCCGGCGGATGGCGTCGAGCCGGCGCCTTTCTTCGGCGGAAGACGGAGCAGCCATGCGGTTTTCGGACCGATTCGTTGCCAAATGTGACAAATCAGTCTAGGGGCTTCCGTTGTCGTTGTCCAAGACAATCGAGCCCGCCTTGAAGCGTACGGTCCGGATTCGTTGCACGGACGTCTCAGAAACCGGGAATCCGATCCCCGGCGCTGAACCGGTGCACCAGGCGGGTGCGGCTGCAGCCGTGGGGCCCGCCGCTCAGCGGCGTATCAGCGGACCAGCAGGATCGGCACCTCGGTCGTGGCGCTGATGCGCTGCGCGACGGATCCGATGACGAAGTCCCGGAAGTTGCTGCGGCCCTTGGTGCCGAGCACGACCATGTCGTAGGCGCCCCGGGTGGCCGCCTCCCCGATGGTGGGCGCAATGGGTCCGCGCTGAATGAGGATCTCGGACGGCAGCCCGGCGTCGGCCACCAGCAAGCGGGCGTCCTGGAGGTCCTGCTGGCTCGCATCGTCCAGGTACTTGGAGATTCGATCTTCGCCGATGACCCCGGTCGCGTACTGCAGCGAGGCGGGATCGTGGACCGTGATGAGGTCGAGCCGGTTGTCGGGTTCACCCACCCGGCCAAGCAGGTCGATGGCGGCGCGCGTGGCCCGCAGGGCGTTTTCCGAGCCGTCGACGGCGACGAGTAGGCGCATCAGGCGTTCTCCTGCCCGGACGGGCGCTCGGCGCCGAGGCCGTTCCAGCGAACCGCCGACGGATGCTCGTGTCCGAGCAAGGTCAGCAGGTGTGCGCAGAGGTGATCGACCATGGCACCGACGCTTTCCGGGCGCGCATAGAAGGCGGGAGCCGGTGGGAACACGATACCACCCATCTCCGTCACAGCAAGCATATTGCGCAGGTGTGCCTGATTCAGAGGCGTTTCCCGGGGAACGATGACGAGCCGCCGACGTTCTTTCAGCGTGACGTCGGCGGCACGGGTGATCAGATTGTCCGATAGCCCGCATGCGATGGCCGCGAGGGTTCGCATCGAGCAGGGGGCCACGACCATCGCGCTGGTGGGAAACGAACCGGAGGCCACGCAGGCGCCGACGTCGCGTACCGGGTGGACCCGGCTGGCAAGCGATTCGACGCGCGCACGTCCGTGACCGAGCTCGTGTTCGATGTTGAGCCAGCCCGCCGCGGAAACGATCAGGTGTCGCTCGACACCCAGTTCCGAGAGCATCTCGAGCAGGCGCACTCCGATGCATGCACCCGAGGCGCCGGTGATCGCCACGATCACCGGCGCCGGCGTAACGGTCATCGACCGCGCTCCGGCTTCGGGCGCGTGCACTCAGCGCGGGGCCCGGCCGCGCGCGGGGCGTATGATCCGTGCGTCTGCGACCCGAGCCTCGATGGGGTCAAGGCGGGCACGACGCTGTTCTACAGCTCGGGCTGCGGCGGCTGCGAGATCCACGAGGGCTTCCTG
>JAUIAI010000809.1 GCA_030425615.1 Gammaproteobacteria bacterium | reverse complement strand
CCGCCTGATCCATTATACGGACATGCCCACCCAGCCCTGGGTCAGTCCGGACAATCCGAACGGCCACATCTGGTACGAGTGCGCACGCGAAGCGGTCGAGACGGGTTTCCTCTCCCGGGACTTCCTGTACGGTGAAGTGGCCGCCGGCCATGTCTCTCCGGATCTCCCCGGCTGGCTGGGGCTGCCCGACCCCGAGGACCACGCGCGTCTGAGGCGGGACTGGGTGCCTCCGTTCCGCCGTTTCGCCGGGATGCCGCTCACCGGGGGCGAGCCACGAAGGCCCGGCAGGTCGCGGCCGGCGACGGCCGGCGCGCAGGCCCCGGGTCCGGCGGCTGCCGCGGCCTTGCCCCGTTCTCAGTCGGGCCCGTTGCACCGGGCGGTGCGCTCGTTCGCGCGCCACGCGCCGCCGGGGCTGGTCAACGTCCTGCGGCGTGCGCGCGGACGGGTCCGTGGCTACTGACCAGGGCCTTCGCGCATGAACCTGTACGACATCGTCCGCCGCGAGGACCGCGCACTGCGCCGCTCGGAGGGGGTGCGAACGGACGAGCCCCGAGTCGGCCGCGCGCGGCACCGCGCTGTCGTGATCGAGCCGGGAGGCGTTCTGGAACTGTCGGATATCGACGAGTTCACCGTCATGCAGGGCTTCCCGCGTGAACCCGGCTGGCATCTGCTCGACACCGGTGAAGGGCCGTGCCGCCTGGCCGTGCATGCGCTGACCGGCGCTGGCGACGGCGGTGGCCGGGAGCATCTGGTCTCCAGGACCGAAATCTCGGGGCCTTCACCTGCGCCCCGGCCACCCGGGCGGCCGGGGCCTTTGTCCCGGATCCGCAGTCGGATGACGGGGGTGCTGGCCGTGACGGTGCCCGGCGACGAATTGCCGGTTCGGTTCGACTGGCCCCTCGAGGCCGGTATCCGCCCCGGCCTGGGGCTTCGCCTGGAGGTGGCCGGCAAGGCGCCCGCAGTGCTGTCGATCGGCCGTGCCTTCGATCCGCGCGCCCGATTGCTGCCGCTGATGCGCGGGGTCGGTGTCGAGGTCGGGCCCGGGGCGAATCCCCAGGTGCGGCCGGCGGCGGGCGTGGACGTGCACTACATCGAATCGGCCTCCGCCGAGGAATGGGCCAGACGCTACCGCAAGCAGGGCGGTGACGATCTGGGGCCGCTATGGGACCGCTACCGTGTGGATTCGGCGCACGAGCTGGCCGGAGTGGCCGATGGGTCGCTGGATTTCATCTTCTCGAACCACGTCTTCGAGCACCTGGTCAATCCGTTGGGCGTACTGCGGAACTGGGTCCGCAAACTCCGGCCCGGGGGGTTGATCGCGGGCGCCACGCCGGACGCGCGCTTCTCATTCGATCTGCGTCAGCCGTTGTCGGGCCCACCGGATTTCTTGCGCGAGCGCGACGCCGGCGGCTTCGAGCTCTGTGATCGACATTACGATCGCTGGTGCAGGTACACGGCGCCGTACAACCAGCCCGATGAATTGCGCGCGAGAGGCTATTCCATTCACGCGCACTACTACTCACCGGCCGCGTTCACCACGCTCGCCGGCCTGCTGCCCGGCGCCTTCGACCAGGTCTTCACCGACACTTCACCCAACAACAAGGACTTCGGCTTTCTGCTTCGCAAGTCCGTGGAGCCAGCATGACTGACAAGATCCCCGCCAGCGATTCCGAGGGACGCATCGATACCCGCTTCGTCGATCACCTCGACGACGAGGATCTCGAGATGCTGAACGATCTGCTTCCCTGGCGTTGTTTCACGCTGGATTCGCGCGGGCGCCGGTTCGGAAAGGCAGCCTCGGACAAGAAGCGCAGCACGCCTCAGATCATCCCGGACCGCCGTATCCTCGAGCTCGACCGACGACTGCCGCTGGCCGGTCTGGACGTTCTCGAGATCGGCTGTTTCGAGGGCATTCACACGATTGCGCTCGGGCAGCGTGGTGCACGGGTGACCGCGATCGATTCGCGGATCGAGAACGTGGTCAAGACCATCGTGCGCACCTGGACCTTCGGCCTTCATGTCACGGCCTTCAAGTGCGACGTGGAGCGAGATGACGATTTCGCGCTGGTGCCCGAGGTCGACGTCTGCCACCACGTCGGTGTGCTCTACCACCTCAAGGATCCGGTGGCACACCTGCAGCGCATCCTGCCGCGCACGCGCAAGATGGTCATGCTCGATACCCACGTGGCGGGCGACGACGACGCCACCAGGACCTATGAGGTCGGTGGGCGAAGCTATGCCTACCGACACTTCACCGAAGGCGG
>JAUIAI010000808.1 GCA_030425615.1 Gammaproteobacteria bacterium | reverse complement strand
CACTCCCGCGGCTTGCGCACGCATGGCGGCGACGCTGGATCGTGAGCCACCGCCCGCGGGTGCACCTCTGCCGGAACCCTGGCATTGGATGGCCTTCCTGCCGCAGGTGCGTCAGTCGGGCCTCGGGGAGGACGGCCACCCGGCACGGGGCGGTTTCCTTCCGCCAGTGGAGCTGCCCCGGCGTATGTGGGCGGCCGGTCGGATGCGGTTCGAGGCGCCCACTCCCGTAGGCAGGACGCTGCGTCGCAATTCGGAGATCACCCGCGTCGCGGACAAGACCGGTCGTTCCGGCAGGCTGGTCTTCGTGACGGTTCGTCACACGATCACCGATGACGTCGGGAAGTTGCTGATCGAGGAAGATCAGGACATCGTGTACCGGGACGCACCCGCGCCCGGCCAACCGGCCCCGCCCGGGGAGGCGGCTCCGCAGGATGCCGCCTGGCGGCGCCGCGTCGATCCCGAACCGGTGCGCCTGTTCCGGTTCTCCGCGCTCACGTTCAACGGTCACCGGATTCACTACGACCGTCCGTACGCCATCGGCGTCGAGGGCTATCCAGGCCTCGTCGTTCACGGGCCCTTGCTCGCGACGCTGCTGCTGGACGGGCTTCGTCACGAGGGCGGGGTGCAAAGAGTCGCGGAGTTTTCGTTCCGTGCGGTCAGACCGGTGTTCGACGGTTCGCCCTTCTGGGTCTGCGGGCGCGACGACGGCGACCAGGGATTCGCGCTCTGGATCGAGGATCACGAGGGTTTCGTCTGCATGCAGGCGCAGGCCCGCGCTCGCCTGACGGACCGGGACGCGTGATCGAGGCCTGGCTGCCCGACACCTTGTCGGGTTCCGCCGCCCTGGGTCTCATCGCGTTGTCCGCGCTGACCTCCGCGTTCACCGCCACGTTCGGCATCGGCGGCGGTGTCGCGCTGATCACGGTGCTGCTGCTGATGCTGCCGCCAGCCGTCGTGCTGCCGCTGCACGGGATCGTCCAGGCGGGGTCGAATGCGGGCCGGGCGGCGGCAATGGCACGCGATGTGCACTGGCGTATCACCGCCTGGTTCACGGCAGGCGCGGTGGTAGGCGTGGTGCTGGCCTCGATGCTGTTCGTGACGCTGCCCGGGGACACGCTGCTGGTGGCGCTTTCCGCGTTCATTCTCTGGTCCCTGTGGATGCCCCGGTTGAAGGCCTCGGCGCTGCCGGTGCCCGGGTACGCCGGCGTCGGCGCGGTGGCCACCTTCCTCACGCTGTTCCTGGGAGCGACCGGCCCGCTCGTCGCGGCGTTCTGGGATCCGGCACGTCTCGGCCGGCACGGGGTCGTCGCCACGCACGGCGCGGTGATGACGGTCCAGCACGCATTGAAGGTCGTGGCTTTCGGCTTTCTCGGATTCGCGTTCGGGGAATGGCTGCCGTTGATCGTGGCGATGATCGCGAGTGGCTTCGTCGGGACGCTCGTCGGCAAGCAGCTTCTGGGCCGTTTGCCCGAGGCCGTCTTCGCGAAGGTGTACAAATGGGTCTTGACCGGGCTCGCGATCCGGTTGATGGTGGCGGGGGTCTTCGACCTCTGAGGCCGGCAAGGGTGTGCCGGCGCCGAAGACCGTCGCGGGCAGAGCAAGAGAACAGGGGAATGGACTGATGAGAATCGAGGAAGCAACGATCCACGTGCTGCGCGTTCCGTTCACGGACGGCAGTGCCGGAACCGGGCTGATGCCCACCCGCTGGACGCACCTGGACATGGTGCTGCTGCGCCTGCGAAGCGACGACGGAGCCATGGGCTGGGGTGACGCATTCGCATACTCCTGCCGGACAGCCAGCGAGGCCGCCTTGCGGGATATGCTGCTGCCGCTCGTGCTCGGCCAGTCGGTTGACGACATCGATTCGTTCTGCCGCGACCTCGTGCGCAAACTTCACTTGCAGGGGCGGTTCGGGATCACGGCCTTCGCGCTTTCCGCGGTCGATGTCGCGCTGCGCGACCTGGATGCGCGCAGGGCAGGTGTGCCGCTCGCGGAGCGGCTCGGTGGAATCAGACGGGACCGGCTGCCTGCCTATGCGAGTCTCGTGCGCTACGGGGAACCGGCGCAGGTCGCCGAGTTCACGGCCCGTGCGGTTGCCGAGGGCTACCGGAGCGTCAAGCTGCACGAGATCACGGAGGCAGCCGTGTCCGCCGGGCGGAAGGCGGCCGGCGACATCGACCACCTGGTGACGGACGTCAACTGCAACTGGTCGCTGGACGACGCGCACTCGCTATTGCCGGCGATGCGTGATCTGGATCTCTACTGGG
>JAUIAI010000807.1 GCA_030425615.1 Gammaproteobacteria bacterium | reverse complement strand
ACCCGCGCCGCGGCGCTCATGCGGGCGATCGCGGGGATGGGTGTGCGTCGCATACACTCGGTCTCGGGTAATCAGATCATGCCACTCTACGACGCCAGCCTGGATGCGCGGGTGGAGATCGTCCATGCGCGCCACGAGGGCGCGGCGGTGTTCATGGCGGACGCCGCCGCCAGGTTGCGTCGAATGCCCGCGGTCGCGCTGGTCACCGCGGGGCCTGGTTTCGGCAATGCGCTCGGTGCGCTCTACGCTGCCCGTTGCGCGGAATCACCGGTGATCCTGCTCAGCGGCGATGCGGAGAGCGACGGGGATTCGACCGGCGCCTTCCAGAGGCTGGACCAATGTACGGCCGCGGCTCCTTTCGTCAAGGGAACCCACCGGCTGCAACCGGACGAGTCGGCAGGACAAGCCTTCGAGCGCGCCTGGCGGCTGGCGCTTCGGTGGCCGTCGGGACCGGTTCATCTCGCCTTGCCGGCGGATCTCCTGGCTGCGCCCGAGCCGGATCACCCGGGCCCCCTGGATGCCGTCCACGAGCCGTCCGCATCGGAAACCGCTGAAGCCGTAGCCGCTCTGGTCTCGAGGCTCGGGGCGGCACGACGCCCCATTGCACTGGTCGGACCCTCGGCTGCCCGGATGGCGGGTGAGGGCGCTCTCCGGGAAATCGAAGGCGGGCACGGCGTTCCAGTCCATGTCGTCGAGAGTCCGCGCGGCCTGCGCGACCCGGCCGCCGGCGCCCTGGCAAGTCTGGTCCGTTCCGCGGACCTGCTGGTGCTGTTTGGACAATCCATCGACTTTTCCGTGGGAAGACTCGCGGGTTCCGGCGCGCCGGTCGTGACCGTGGGCGAAGATGTTCCGCAGCCCGCCGGAGCCCTCCCGGGTGATCGCCTGACGCGGATCTCACACGCGGATCCGGCGCGGGTCCTGCGTTCGCTGGCCGATTCGAGACCGGTCGCGCCTGGCCACGGTCACTCTGATTGGCTCGCGCAGGCGCGTGCCGCGCTCATCCATAGAGTGCTTGCGCAAGACACGCCCGAACTCGTTTCCGGTCTGCGCGCGGCCGCCGACTGGCTGTCGAGTCGTGAGGACCCGGTCGTCGTCATCGACGGCGGCGAGTTCGGGCAGTGGGCGCAGGCCTTCGTCGGAGCCCGGCGCCGTCTGGTCAACGGGCGGTCCGGGTGTATCGGAGGCGGTCTGCCCATGGCGCTGGCGGCCAGCCTGGAAGCGCCTGAGAGCGTGGTCGTGCTGTTCAGTGGTGACGGTTCCATCGGCTTTCATCTGGCCGAATTCGAGACGGCTGTTCGCAGCGGTGCACGCCCGCTGGTGATCATCGGCAACGACTCGGCGTGGAACGCCGAACGGCAGATCCAGCTTCGTGACTACGGCACGGCGCGCCAGGTCGGCTGCGAACTGACCCGGGGCACCCGTTACGATCAGGCTGCGGTCGCGCTCGGTGCCTACGGCGAACGCGTCGCGGATCCTGCGGGGCTCGTCCCCGCTCTGGACCGCGCCCTTGCGGCGGGTCGGGCCGCCTGTCTCGACTGGCGTATCGAAGGGGCGGCAGCCCCGCTCTACACGGAATGGCAGAACTGATGCCGCAGAGCGGGACCGTGGCTCTGCGGGACGCGACGCCCGCCGACGAGGACCGGGCACGCGGCGAGTCGGTCATCGTCCGCGTCTGCGGATCGTCCGCCAAGACGGTCAACGGCGTGCCGCGCTGGACGTGCCGCACCCACGTGCGACGGGTGCTCGGAGCCGGCCGGTTCGCGCCGGCGCGCGGTCGACGCCGGCATCGAATGCATCAATTGCGGAGTCGTTGGAGCGCCTGAGACGTGGTGGGCCGGAACCCCGATTGCCTCGGGCCCGCGACCCGGAACCCTGCGTGGACCCTGGTGAACGACGAACGTCATGCGGCCTGGTCACGCGTGCTCGGGAAGGTCCTGGCGGACGCGGCTGCGGCTCCTGTCACACCCGGGAAGAGTGCCGGCGACATTGTCCGGTCGGGATGAGACCGACGGGCAGCATCGTGGGGCTCAAACGGGCCGGCTTCTGGATGGTCATAGGACGGGATCAGTCATGAGTGAGCGCTTCGAAGCGCTGTTGTTCACGTTGCAGCGCGCGAGCGCCATGGTGCTTGCGCCTCTGGTGCTGCTCCATCTCGCGGTGATGTTCTTTGCGGTGCACGGCGGCCTGAGCGCGGATGAAATTCTGGCTCGGACTCGGGGCAACCTGGCGTTCGGATTGTTCTACGGCGTCTTCGTGCTCGCCGTGAGCGTGCAT
>JAUIAI010000806.1 GCA_030425615.1 Gammaproteobacteria bacterium | reverse complement strand
CGGCGCAGGCCGCTCTGACGAGATCGAGCCGTGCCGAGAATGCCGGCGGCAGCGGGCGCTCGACGGGCGTGCGGTAGTGGCCTCCACGGGCGATGTGAAGGTCACCGACCTCGAAAAGACGCCATCGCGACCCGATCCGAGCGGCATGGGCGGCGCGCGCGAAGGCGTGGCGGATCCCCGCCGCGTCGGGTCTTCCGGCAGCCGCGTGGGCAACGGCTCCGTCCACCAGGACGGTGACCATCACCCCGGCGTCCTGCCGCAGCACCGGTGGCTCGACCACATCGCGCCGAACCTGTATCCGTTCGCCGTTCGACGTCACGACCCGCAGCCGCCAGCCGTCGCAGGCCGGGGCGTTCTCGCGCGCCAGCCGGGCGATTTCGTCGGTGTCCTCGAGCATGTCACTGAGTTGGCATGTCATGTCGCGAAGATATCGCGTTCCAGCCGTGTGGGGCGGATGCCCCGGTGCGGCGTCCCGGATCCGGTCGTCAGCAGGCTTCGCCAGGCGGATCCCGCGGAAGTCGGGATCGCCGCCGTGAACGGCTTCACCGCCCGCGCCGGACCGGCCTTACCGGAGGGACCATAATGTCGGCCTTTCCTGTTCCTCCCCCCTGCACGATTCATGGTCAGACGTTTCCGCAGCAAAGTGATCGCCGGTCTGCTCGGCCTCGTGGCCGGCGTGTTCGGTGCGCATCGGGCCTACCTCGGGCAGCGGTTCGCATGGCTCTACCCCGTGCTCGCGTTGCCGCTGCTCGGACACGCGCTGCGCGAGCCCGTCTGGTGGCGTGAATCGTCGGCGTTCGCGCTGGGGCTGCTGCTCGTCGTCGCCTGGCTGGAGACGATCCTGATCGCCCTCATGCCGGTGGAGCGTTGGGACGCGCGTTTCAACGCCGGCCAGACCCGTCAGTCGCAGCCGAGCGTCTGGTCGGTGGTGACGGCGATCATCGCGCTGATGATCGGCACGATCGTGCTGATGACCGTGATGGCGCTCGCCTTCGAAACCTGGTTCGAGCAGTACCACGGTCTCCGCTGAGTCCCGGCTGACCGGCGCGCCGGATTCAGTCGGGCAGCCCCTCGGCGCGCTTCTCGAACGACAACTCGATTCGCACGCCCGCCGGGTCCTTCAGGAAGAGCTGAACGACCGGCACGCCCGGACGGTTCTGCTCGTCGTAAGGCACGGACAGCTCGCGAAGCCGTGTCCGGCAGGCCTCGAGCCCGCTCATGGCGAGGCAGAAATGGTGGAAGCGGCCCGACGGCTGCTCGAGCGCGGCGGCGTCATCCGAGTAGCAGGCCAGGTGCAGAACCGCACGCGGGATGTCCGGCGCGTACAGCCAGGCTCCCGGAAACGGGAAGGGAGGCCGGGCGCCGGCGCGCAGGCCGACGACCCTTTCGTAGAACGACACCATGGACTCGAGGTGACGTTCCGGCACCTCGAGGTTGACATGGTCGAGCCCGCGCATCGTCATGACGTATCCTTTTCTGCTGAGCACGGGCGTGGTCGACACCCGCCGCGTGAATCGTACGTCATGCCAACAGCGGAGCGCTGCATGTCCAAGACAATCGTCGCCACTTCGAACGCCCCTTCGGCGATCGGTCCCTATTCACAAGCGGTCGCCGCGGGGAGCATGGTCTTCCTGTCGGGTCAGATCCCGCTGGATCCGTCCTCCGGTGAGCTGGTCCCGGGGGGCGTGGCCGAACAGGCGGATCGGGCCTTCGCGAATCTGCGCGCCGTGGCCGAGGCCGCCGGTGGCTCGCTCTCCGACTGCGTCAAGCTGACGTTGTTCCTCACCGATCTTTCCCAGTTCGGCGTGGTCAACGAAGTCATGGCGCGGCATTTTGCCGAGCCGTACCCGGCGCGGTCGACCATCGAAGTCTCGGCGCTGCCCAAGGGTGCCCAGTTCGAGGTCGACGCGATCATGGTGCTGCCGTGACCTTCGAAGCGGTGTCGCGACCCCCGTCCGGCGCACGGGTGCGGCCATAGGAGGCGCTTCGGCGGCGGAAGTCGCCGCGCCGTTCGCGAAGCTGGGCATCCGCCGCTCTGCGGACCTGCTGCTTCACCTGCCGCTGCGATACGAGGATCTCACGCGGCGGACCCCGATCGCGGCGCTCGCCGCTGCGGGTGCGGGCCGTGCGGTGGTGGTCGATGGCGAGATCCTCGACGTCGAGGTCTCGCAGCGGGGCCGTCGGGTGCTGCGGGTGAACGTGGCCGACGGCAGTGGCTCGCTGAGTCTTCGGTTCTTCCGTTTCTATCCGTCCCAGCTTCGCCAGTTCGTCGTCGGCC
>JAUIAI010000805.1 GCA_030425615.1 Gammaproteobacteria bacterium | reverse complement strand
CGAGTTCCGTGGCAGCCTCAGGCTGCAGCTCGGCATCGAGGCCGCTCCCGAAGCGCCGTGACTCGTGCGCAAACGCGTCTGGACGGCGGTCTCCTCCCGTACAATGGCGGGTTTGACATTCGCCGGGAGCCGGAGCATGGAAGCCGAACGCATGAACCAGATCGAAGCCACCATCGCGGACCTGCGTGAGCGGGTCGGGGCGCTTCGGAGGTATCTTTGACTACGATCTGAAGAAGAACCGTCTGGAAGAGGTCAACCGGCTTCTCGAGGCACCGGACATCTGGAACGACGCGGCCAATGCGCAGGGGCTCGGCCGCGAACAGCGTTCGTTGTCCAACGTCGTCGAAGCCATCGACAAGGCCTCCCAGGGCCTGACCGACTCGGGCGATCTGTTCGCCATGGCGCGCGAAGAGGCGGACGACGACACCCTCGAGGCCGTCGAGGCGGACACCGCGGCGATCTCCGAGATCGTTGAAGGGCTGGAGTTCCGTCGCATGTTCTCGAACCCGGCGGACGGCAACAACTGCTTCATCGAGATCCAGGCCGGCGCTGGTGGAACCGAGGCGCAGGACTGGGCCCAGATGCTGCTGCGTCAGTACCTGCGCTACTGCGAGCGCAAGGAGTTCAAGGCCGAACTCCTGGAGGAGTCCGAGGGCGAAGTCGCCGGCATCAAGAGTGCAACGGTCAAGGTGGAGGGCGACTACGCCTACGGTCATCTGCGGACCGAGACCGGCGTGCACCGGCTGGTCCGGAAGTCGCCGTTCGACGCCTCGGGCGGGCGCCACACATCGTTCGCGAGTGTGTTCGTCTATCCGGAAGTCGACGATTCGATCGCGATCGAGATCAATCCGGCCGATCTCCGGATCGACGTCTACCGTGCGTCCGGCGCGGGCGGCCAGCACGTGAACCGAACGGAATCGGCGGTGCGGATCACCCACAACCCGACTGGAATCGTGGTGCAGTGCCAGAACGATCGTTCCCAGCACCGCAACCGGGACGAGGCCATGCAGATGCTCAAGGCCCGGCTCTTCGAACTGGAACTGCGCAAGCGTCGTGAAGAGCAGGATCAGGTCGAGGCGGGCAAGACCGACATCGGCTGGGGGCACCAGATCCGGTCCTACGTGCTGGATCAGTCCCGCATCAAGGACCTGCGCACCAACGTCGAGATCAGCAACACCCAGAAGGTGCTCGACGGTGACCTGGATCCGTTCATCTCGGAAAGCCTCAAACAGGGAGTCTGATGAAACCTGACGCCGCTGCGGCCGACGAACCGCGGGACGAGAACGAACTCATCGGCGAGCGCCGCGCAAAGCTCGCGCGTCTGCGCGAAGCCGGCGTCGCCTATCCGAACGACTTCTCTCCCGAACACAGTGCGGCCCAGGCCGTGGCCCTGGCCGAGAGCCTCGATCGTGAGGCGCTCGCCGAAGCCGATCACACTGTCGCCCTGGCCGGTCGCATGGTGCTGAAGCGGGTTCAGGGCAAGGCCAGCTTCGCGACCGTTCAGGACGGCAGCGGCCGGATCCAGCTCTACCTCAACGACGCCGGCGTGGGTGCCGAAACGCATGCCGCCTTCAAGCACTGGGACCTCGGGGACCTGATCGGGGTGCGCGGAACGTTGTTTCGCACGATGAAGGGCGAGTTGTCGGTGCGCGTGGCCGAGATCAGGCTGCTGGCCAAGAGCCTGCGTCCGCTGCCGGACAAATTCCACGGCCTGGCCGATCTCGAGCAGCGTTACCGCCAGCGGTACGTGGACCTCATCGTCAACGAGGAATCACGCCGCACCTTCCGGCTGCGCAGCGAAGTCATCCGCGCCATGCGCGACTTCATGACTGGGCACGGCTTCCTCGAGGTCGAGACGCCGATGCTGCACCCGATTCCGGGAGGTGCGACGGCCAAGCCCTTCGTGACCCATCACAACGCGCTCGATCAGGACATGTACCTGCGGGTCGCGCCCGAGCTCTACCTGAAGCGACTGCTGGTCGGGGGTTTCGAGCGGGTGTTCGAGATCAACCGGAGCTTCCGTAACGAGGGCATCAGCCCGCGTCACAATCCCGAGTTCACGATGATGGAGTTCTATGCGGCCTACACGGATTACCGCTGGAACATGGACCTGACCGAAGCGGTGCTGCGCTCGGTTGCCGAGGCGACGACCGGGGGTACAAGTCTCACCTATCAGGGGCGGACGATCGACCTCGGTGCGCCGTTCTCGCGCCTGAGCATCGTACAAGCCATCCGGGAGCATGCTCCCGACGTGGAGGGCGACCGGCTCGATGACGTC
>JAUIAI010000804.1 GCA_030425615.1 Gammaproteobacteria bacterium | reverse complement strand
ATGTTGGCACCGGCGGCGATCGCCTGCCGGATCGCCATCGACCCCGAGTGGTACCAGGTGCCCTCGCCCAGATTCTGGAACACGTGGCGCCGGCCGTTGAACCGCGAGCGGGCGGCCCAGTTCACACCCTCGCCCCCCATCTGGATCAGCGAGGTCGTATTGCGGTCCATCCAGCTCGCCATGAAATGGCAGCCGATGCCGGCCAGTGCCTGCGAGCCTTCGGGAACCCGGGTCGAGGTGTTGTGCGGACAGCCCGAACAGAAGTAAGGGGTGCGCGGCGCGCCCTCGACCTTCAGCGCCAGCGCCGGCCCCGGGCTCACGCGTGCGGCGCGCGCCTTGAAGTCGTGCCCCGGGAACAGCGCATCCAGTCGTGACGCGACCACACGCGCCAGCAGGCGTGGCGACAACTCACCGATCCAGGGCACCAGGTCGTGGCCGCTCTCGTCCTGTTTGCCGACCATGCGTTGCGGCTTGTCGCCCGGGTAGTCATAGAAATATTCCTTGAACTGGCTCTCGATGATGCCGCGCTTTTCCTCGATGACCAGGATCTCGCGCTTGCCACGCACGAAGGCCAGAGCATCGCGTCGCGCCAGCGGCCAGACCATGCCCACTTTGTAGATGTCCAGCCCAAGGCGCCGGCACTCGCTCTCGTCGAGCCCCAGCAGGCGCAGGGCCTCCATCAGGTCGCCGTGGGCCTTGCCGGTGGTGACGATGCCGTACGAAGCGTCGGCCAGGTCGTAGAGACGGCGGTCGATCGGATTGGCCTCCGCGAACGCGTACACGGCCTCTTTCTTGGCCTGCATCCGGGCCTCGATCGCCGGGCTGGGCAGGTCCGGCCAGCGGTAATGCAGGCCCTCCGGCGGCGGCGTGAACGCGGGCTCGACGAAGCGGCGGGGCGGCACCAGTTCGACCGACGCGGCGGACTCCACCGTCTCGGACACCGCCTTGAACCCGACCCACATGCCGGTGAAGCGGCTCATCGCATAACCGTACTCGCCGAATGCCAGGTACTCGGCCACCGTGGATGGATTCAACGTGGGCATGAACCAGGCCATGAACGCGACATCGCTCTGATGCGGCATCGAGGAAGACACGCAGCCGTGATCGTCACCCGCCACCACCAGCACCCCGCCGTGCGGGGAGCTTCCGTACGCGTTGCCGTGCTTGAGCGCATCGCCGGAACGGTCCACGCCGGGCCCTTTGCCGTACCAGAGCGAGAAGACGCCCTGCACGGTGCGGTCGGAGTCGGTCTCGACCTGCTGGCTGCCGAGAACGGCGGTGGCGGCCAGATCCTCGTTGACCGCCGGCAGGAATTCGATGCCGGCCTCGTCCAGCGCCGACTGCGCGCGCCAGAGTTCGAGGTCGATGGCGCCCAGCGGCGAGCCCCGGTACCCGGAGACGAATCCGGCGGTCTTCAGACCGGCAGCCCGGTCGCGGCCCGCCTGGTCGAGCAGCACCCGCACCAGCGCCTGCGTTCCCGTCAGGAAGCCCCGGCCGGTCTGCGCACGGTAGCGGTCCTCGAGCGTGTATCCGGCGAGCCGCCCGGATGCGGCGGCCGGCGCGGATTCCGCAGGGGATCGCAGATCGATCTCGGCAGCCCCGGTAGGATGTCCACCAGCCATGTCGCACCTCCGTTCTTCCCGAACATCGTGAAACGCCCAGTCTAGGCGCGAAGCCCTGGTCAGTGTGACCAGAATCCATACCCCACGGCTGGTCGAATGAAACAATGTTTCCCCGAAGTCGCGATGGAGAACGAAATGACCGAAATCGCCCTTTCCGCGCGCGACCGCACCCTTCTCGAGCTGCTGCAACAGGACTGCAGGATCCCGAATGCCGAGCTCGCCCAGCGGGTCGGCATGTCGCCGTCGGCCTGCTGGCGCCGGGTCAAGGCGCTGGAGCAGTCCGGACTGATCCGGCGTTACGCGTGCGAGCTCGACGCCGCCACGGCCGGCCTGCGGTTCACGGCCATGGTGCACGTTTCCCTGTCGCGGCACGACCGCGCCAATGTCGAGACGTTCGTGTCGCGCGTGCTCGAGCGTCCCGAGGTCCTGGACTGCCACGCCACCACGGGTGACGCGGACTACCACCTGCGCGTGGTCTGTGCGGACGCCGACGCCTACAACCGCTTCCTGGACGACTTCCTGTTCGATCTTCCAGGCGTGTCGAAGGTGCGCACGAACCTGGTGCTCAAACAGATCAAGCACACCACTGCGCTCCCCCTGGCCGACGGCTGAACCCGGTGCGCGGACGCGCACCGCTTCCGCCCGCGCGGCGGCAAC
>JAUIAI010000803.1 GCA_030425615.1 Gammaproteobacteria bacterium | reverse complement strand
ATGCGCCGGGCCACGAGATGGCAGACCTCTCCGGTGTCGTCGTCGCGCTGCCAGACGCCGTAGACGGTCATGAGGCGTGAACCGAGCGTGGCCACCCGGTAGCGCTCCAGGGTCTGTGGCCAGACGATGACGTTGATCTGGCCGGTTTCGTCCTCGAGAGTGACGAACACGACGCCCTTGGCCGTGGACGGACGCTGGCGGTGGGTGACCAGGCCGCTGGCCCGCGCCAGGCGGCCGTTCGGAAAGCCGTTCAGTTCGGCGGCCGGCATCACCTTGAATCGCTGCAGCCGTGGTCGCAGAAGCGCCAGCGGATGCCGGCCCATGGGAACGCCCAGGGCCTGGTAGTCGGCCACGAGCTCCGCGGCTTCGCCGATCGGGGCCAGCCGTACAGGGGCCTCGTCGACCCGGGTGTCGGCCAGCAACCCCGGCAGGCGCTGCAGCCCGGCCACCGCCCAGTGGGCCTGGGCGCGGTGGCCGGCCAGCGCCTCGAGCGCGCCGGCCTGGGCCAGAACCTCGAGCGCCTGCCGGTCCAGCCCGGCGGCAAGTGCGAGGTCCTCGACGTCGTCGAATGCGAACACGGTGGCCGTCGCCGGATCGACAATGTCCTGAAGCCCACGCTCGGTGGTTCTGCGCTCGCGGGCGGCCAGCAGCGCCTGCGCGGCCTTCTCGGACAGTCCGCGCACCCGGTTCAACCCGAGCCGCACGGCCGGTTGCGGCCGGCGGTCGACACCGTCTTCGGCCGGCGTGTAGCCGGCCCCGACGGTCTCCTCGAGCGTGCACTCCCACCGGCTGACCAGGACGTCCACACCCCGCACCTGCACGCCGTGCTCGCGGGCGTCCCGCACCAGCTGCGCCGGCGCGTAGAACCCAAGCGGCTGGCTGTTGAGCATGGCGGCGAGGAAGGCCGCCGGCTCGTGGCACTTGAGCCAGCAGCTCACATAGACCAGCAGCGCGAAGCTGGCCGCATGACTCTCGGGGAAGCCGTATTCGCCGAAGCCCTCGATCTGTCTGAAGATACGGTCTGCGAAGGCCTGGTCGTAACCACGCGCCAGCATGCCGTCGATGACCCGTTTCTGGAAAGGCCCGAGCCCGCCCTTGCGCTTCCAGGCGGCCATGGCGCGGCGCAGCTGGTCTGCCTCGCCAGGCGAGAAGCCGGCGGCCAGGATCGCCACCTGCATCACCTGCTCCTGGAAGATGGGCACGCCCAAAGTGCGCTCGAGCGCGGGCTTGATCTCCTCGCGAGGGTAGATCACCGGCTCCAGGCCCTGGCGGCGGCGCAGGTAGGGGTGCACCATGCCGCCCTGGATGGGACCGGGGCGCACGATGGCCACCTCGATGACCAGATCGTAGAAGCAGCGCGGTCGCAGACGCGGCAGCATGCTCATCTGGGCCCGCGACTCGATCTGGAAAACGCCGACCGTGTCGGCCCGGCAGATCATGTCGTAGGTGGCGGGGTCCTCGGCCGGCACGTCCTGCAGCCGGAACGGCAGTGGAGGGCCGCCGGGCGGGCTGCGCCGCGCACCGACCAGCTCGAGCGCGCGGCGGATGGCGCTGAGCATGCCGAGCGCCAGCACGTCCACCTTGAGCAGGCCGAGTGCGTCGAGATCGTCCTTGTCCCACTGGATGACCGTGCGATCCGCCATGGCGGCGTTCTCCACCGGCACCAGCCGGGTGAGCCGGTCGCGGGCGATCACGAAGCCGCCCGTGTGCTGCGACAGGTGGCGTGGGAAGGCGATGAGCGTGTTGACCATGCGGATCCAGTGCTGCACGACCCCGGCGCCCGGGTCGAAGCCGGCCTCGGCCAGGCTCTCGGCGCGTACCTGGCGGCCGTCCCACCACTGGTGGCTGCGCGCCAGACGTTCCAGCCTCTGGGCGTCGATGCCCAGTGCCTTGCCGACGTCACGCAGCGCCGAGCGCGGCCGGTAGCTGATCACCGTGGCCGTGAGCGCGGCCCGATCGCGCCCGTACTTCGCGTACAGGTATTGCATGACCTCCTCACGGCGCTGGTGTTCGAAATCGACGTCGATGTCGGGGGGTTCGTTACGCTCGCGGCTGATGAAGCGTTCGAACAGCAGGCTGGTGCGGGCGGGGTCCACCTCGGTGACGCCCAGGCAGTAGCAGACCGCCGAATTGGCCGCCGAGCCGCGGCCCTGGCAGAGGATGCCGCGCTCGCGCGCGAAGCGCACGATGTCGGCCACGTTGAGGAAGTAGGCCTCGTACTGCAGATCGGCGATGAGCGCGAGTTCGTGCTCGATCTGGGCGCGCACCTTCTCCGGCAGGCCC
>JAUIAI010000802.1 GCA_030425615.1 Gammaproteobacteria bacterium | reverse complement strand
CGGGGCGGGCCGTTCCAGATGATCTTGTCGCGAAGATCCTCCCAGCTCGTATAACCCTTGTTCGAGTAGAAGAAGGCGTTGTAGCCGCCGACGTTGTAGGGATAGAGCGCGCGCAGGTTGCCGGCCAGCTCGGCCCCCTTGTCCTTGCCGAGCTTCGCATACGGACCCACACCGCGGCTGAGGAGGAAGGGCAGGATGATCGGGGCGGCCGAGATGTCGCTCTTGCCTTCGGCGACGTTGCGGATCGAGTTGGTCAGTGTCTGGCCGCTGGCCACCTGCAGATTGGCCACGCCGCGCTCGCCGAGCACGTCCGCCAGGTGCAGGATCGTGTTGCCGGGGACGCCATCGTTTCCGGCCGTTTCCGCCGTGAGGTTCACCTGGGCCTGAGCGGTGGCGGCCAGACCGGCCGAAACGGCGAGCGCCGCCGCAGTTTTCATGAAATGAAACATTGTTTGTCCCTGTCGTGCGTTATTCGATGGGCAAAAGGCCCGCGCAGGCGCAATCCTGCCTGAAAACGGCCAGAACGAGTAGCGCGGCGCCGGGCCGTGCCGCGTCGGGTGGTCCGAGCCACCCGGGTATGCCGCCATCGGGCCCGGGCTCAGCGGCGCCCGCGGGCGCCGGGGCGCATCAGAGACTGCGCCGTATACACCAGGATCGAGACGCCCACCGCACCGAGGCCGGCGATCGCGAGAAAGACGATCGCGTCCACCGGGCCGCCGAGGTCGGACAGCTCTGAACTGGTCGCCCACAACACGAAAGCGACCGCGGCGACCGCGCCGATGGGCATCGAGATCTGTGCCCAGAAGAACTTGCGCATCGAAACGGTCCGGTCGCGGATCAGCACGTACACATAGAGGACCGTGACCACGATCGCGGCGGCGACCATGGCCCAGAACAGGGGGGCGCCGAACATCTCCTCGAAGACGGCGATCAGGGTCGTGAGCGTGAGTTCCTTCATGTCGCGTCTCCCTCAGGCTTCACCACGGAGCATCGCGTTGTAGGTGGGTTTGAGCGCGAGTTCCTTCATCAGCCAGCTGATCCAGAGTTCTTCCAGGGGAGCAATGAGGCCGGGAAACGAGGGCACCAGGTTGTTCTCGTAGTCGAACTCGATCAACATGGCCCGTCCGACCCGCGTGATCATCGGGCAGGAGGTGTAACCGTTGTAGCGGGCCGTGCCTTCACGCCCCTGGATGGCGGCCAGGAGATGATCCTCGACCACCGGCACCTGCCACTTCACGCTGGCCGCGGTCTTGCCCTTCGGCACCCCTGCGACGTCGCCGGCCGCGAATATCTCCGGGTAGCGTCGGTGGCGAAGCGTTTCCCGGTCAACCTCCGCCCAGCCCTGGTCCACCCATTTGTCGGGCCAGGACAGGCCGGCCTCGCGAATCACCGCGGGAGCGCGTTGGGGTGGGATGACGTGCAGGTAGTCGTAGCCGATCTCTTGTTCGCCGTTCGCCGTGGCGAAGGTCGCCAGCCTGCGACCGGGATCCACCCGCTTGAGCACGTGCGACAGCACGGGTTCGATGCGGCGTTCGGCGAACAGCATGCGTACCTTCTCGGCGACGATGGGCACCCCGAACAGGGCGTCGGAGTTGTTCGCGTACCGGATTTCCATCCGGCCGCGGCTGCCTCGGCGGCGGGCGATGTCGTCGATCAGGAAGGTGTGCTTGAGCGGCGCACCGGCACACTTCATCTCCGTGGCCGGGCGCGTGAAGACGCCCACGCCGCCTTCGTCGGCGAATCGCGAGGCGGCCTGCCAGGTGAGCGCCGCATACTGCGGCCCCGCGTAGAGCGCGCCGATGCCGTCCTTACCGACCCTGTCGAGCGAGAATCCCTCGATGGCATCGTGATCCAGTACCAATCCGGGCGCGAGGATCAGAAAGTCGTAGCTCAGCGTCCGCCCGCCGGCGGTGGCCACCGTCTTGGCCACCGGGTCGATGGCGGCGGCGGCCTCCTGGATCAGTTCGACGCCCGCAGGGAGCCAGTCCGCCGTGGCCGAGACCACGTAGCCGGCGGGTTTCAGACCGGCCGCCACCAGGCTGAGCCCGGGCTGATAGAGGTGCTCGCGACGCGGGTCGACCACGGTGATCGCCGCGCCCTCGAGCCTGCGGACCAGCCGGTTCGCGAGCGCCGTTCCGGCGGCGCCGGCGCCGATGATGACGATCCTGGCGGACGAGCGGACCTGCCCGGATGCCGCCGCGCGCGGCGAAGGCCCGGGCAGCATTGCGGCTGCCGCCGAAGTCGCCGCGACCCCCAGAAACCGTCGTCGATGATCCTTCACGT
>JAUIAI010000801.1 GCA_030425615.1 Gammaproteobacteria bacterium | reverse complement strand
CCGGCCATGACGACCACATCGGCCGCGGCCATCGCGGTGTCGGTGCCCGTTCCCATCGCGATGCCGACGTCGGCGCCTGCCAGGGTCGGTGCGTCGTTGATGCCGTCGCCGACGAAGGCAATCGTGCCGTCGCGTCCCCGGAGCTCGGTCAGCAGGCGCAGCTTGTCCTCCGGCCGGCACTCGGCGTGGAAAACGTCGATGCCGAGGTCACGTGCGATCGCTTCGGCGGTTCGAACATCGTCGCCGGTGAGCATCGCCAGCTTCAGACCGTCGTCGCGAAGCGCCCGCAGGG
Source organism: Gammaproteobacteria bacterium (assembly GCA_030425615.1). Lineage (GTDB taxonomy): Bacteria > Pseudomonadota > Gammaproteobacteria > Burkholderiales > Burkholderiaceae_E > JAUIAI01. Next base: position 1,996 of record JAUIAI010000801.1, on the reverse strand, counting down.
CCTCGCGCGCGTCCGGACGGATCGGGTCCGCAACGGCCAGCAGGCCGGCGAGCACACCGTCGCGTGCCACCAATACGGGTGACCGACCCTGGCCGGCAAGCTCGCGCATCTGCGGATCGAACGGCGTCGGGTCGATACCCTGTTCTCGCAGCAGTGCGGCGCTGCCGACGAGGATGTTGCTCCCTTCGAATTCGGCGACCACGCCGTGCCCCACGCGCGCTTCGAAGCGCGTGGGTGCCGGCCCGGTCAGGCCGCGCTCGGAGGCGGCGGTGACGATTGCCCGCGCGATCGGGTGCTCGGACAACTGCTCCACGGCCGCCGTGGCGCGCAGCAACTCGTTCTCGTCGATGCCCGGGGCCGGGAGCATGTCCGTCAGGGCCGGGTGCCCGAGCGTGAGCGTGCCGGTCTTGTCGAAGGCGATCGTATCCACCGAGTTGAGCGCCTGCAACGCTCCGCCGTCACGAAAGAGCAGACCCAGGCCCGCGGCCCGCCCGATCCCCACCATCAACGAAGTCGGCGTGGCAAGACCCATCGCGCAGGGACAGGCGATGATCAGGACCGCCACCGCGTTCACCAGGGCGAGGTTCAACGCCGGCGCGGGGCCGAACACCATCCAGACCAGGAAGGTCAGCACGGCCAGGCCCATGACGACCGGCACGAACCAGCCGGCGACACGGTCGACGAGCGCCTGGATCGGCATCTTGGCCCCCTGCGCGTCCTCGACCATGCGCATGATCTTGTCGAGTACCGTGTCGCCGAGTGCATGGCTGACCTCGATCGTCAGCGCGCCCGACTGGTTCAGGGTGCCGGTGGCCACGGTGTCGCCGGGTCCGCGCGTCACCGGCACCGGCTCGCCCGTGAGCATGCTTTCGTCCACGTGCGACTCACCCTCGACCACGGTGCCGTCGACGGGCACGCGTTCGCCCGGACGCACGCGCAGGCGGTCACCGACGCGGATCTCGGTCACCGGGCGCTCGACGAAGCTGCCGTCGCGCCAGACGGTGGCCGTGCTCGGCTGGAGTCCGGCCAGCGAGGAGATCGCCTCGGTGGTGCGCGCCCGCGCGCGCGACTCAAGCCAGCGGCCGAACAGCACGAGCGTGACGATCACGGCCGCCGGCTCGAAGTACAGGTTTGCCGTGCCTTCGGGCAGCCACGCCGGCGCCAGCAGCGCGATCATCGAGTAGGCCCAGGCCGCGAGCGCGCCCACGGCCACCAGGCTGTTCATGTCGGGCGCGGCGCGGAAAAGCGCGGGCAGGCCGTGCGTCAGGAAGGGGCGACCCGGCCAGAACAGCACCAGCGTGGCGAGGATGCATTGCAGCCAGCCCAGCGTGCCCGCACCGAAGGTCTGCGCCAACAGGTGGTGCCAGGCAGGAACCACGTGGCCGCCCATCTCGGGCAGGGACAGAGCGGCCGCGACCAGTACGCGCCGACGCAGGTCTTCGCGCGCGTCCGGCGCGCCGAGATCCGCGACGCCCGACTCGCGGCGCTCGACGTACGGGTGGCTCTCGTAGCCGGCGCGGGTCACCCGCTCGGCGAGGGCATCCGCGGTTATCGCCGGATCGCTGACCGTGACCCGGGCACGGCCGGTTGCGAGGTTGACTTCCGCACGCTCCACGCCCTTCTGACGCCCGAGCACCTTCTCGACCCGCGACACACAGGAGGCGCACGTCATGCCGGTGATTTCGAGCTGGATCCGCGCGGTCCTGGCGGAGGTTTCGGGGGAAGCGGCGACAGTGGTGTCCATGATTGACGTAGACTGGGAGGGCGAGAACCGCCGCCTGGAGCGGCAACGGCCCGATTATCGGTCAACCACGCCGGATTCCCAGGTCGAAGGGGCTGGCATTCGCCGGTGCTCTGCCTGCTCCGGAGCCTGGGAGGAGCGCCTGCGCCCACCGATGGCGGGAGCCTGACCGACAGCCACGGGAAAGGCAGATCCGGGAGACGACATGATCGATGAGCCCGCGCTGGTCGCTCTGAACCACGCGACGGTCGGAGA
>JAUIAI010000800.1 GCA_030425615.1 Gammaproteobacteria bacterium | reverse complement strand
CCTCCGGAACGGACCGCCCGCCGAAGACCTCCGGACGGGTGTACTGCGGCCCCTCGAGCAGCCCGTGGGCAAACGAATCCTCTTCTGCCGAATCCGGATCGTTCAAGGCACCGGGCAACAGCCGCACGATGGCGTCGATCAGCATCATGGCCGGCAACTCACCGCCCGAGACGACGATGTCGCCCACGCTGACCTCGAGATCGACATGCGCGTCGATGAACCGCTGATCGATCCCTTCGTATCGCCCGGCCAGCAGCGTCAACGCCGGCAGCGCGGACAGGTCACGAATCAGGGCGTGATCGGCGGGCCGCCCCTGGGGCGTGAGGCACAACACCGGCGCCGCCGAAGCCGGCAGCCCGGTTGCCTTCCTGGCGTCGCCGATGGCCGACAGCGCATCGGTCAGCGGGCCCGGAATCATCACCATCCCCGGTCCGCCACCGTACGGCCTGTCGTCGACTCGCCGGTATCCGTCGGTGGTGAAGTCCCGAGGATTCCAGCAACGAAGCGACCAGAGATCGCGCTCGCGCGCCCGGGCGACGATGCCATGCGCGCAGAGCGGCTCGATCATCTCGGGGTAGATCGTGATCAGATCGATGTGCATGCGTTTCGCCGTGACACCGGGAACCGGGATACCGAAAAGGCGGCCTGCCACTGCCCCGCCCTCAGCTCCATTCTGTCTGCCAGTCCACCCGCAGCACCCTGCCCTGCAGATCGAGGCCGAGCAGATACGCGGGGACGAGCGGAATCAGGTGTTCGGGGCCGTCGGCCGCCCGCACCGAGACGAAGGGCGCGGCACCGTGATCATCGACGTCCACCACCGTGCCCAGAACCTGGCCGGCCCGGTTCTCGACCCGGCAACCGATGAGATCCACCCAGTAGAACTCGTCTTCCTGCAATGGCGGAAAGACCGAACGAGGAGCACTGACGGCAGCGCCTCTGAGTGCGGCCGCGTCCTCTCGCTGGTCGACCCCCCGGAGCGCCAGCAACAGGTGCTCTCCGTGCCAACGCGCGGAGACGATCTCATGTTGCCGGTCAACGCCGTCGCGATCGATCAGGTGAACGCGAACGAGCGAGGGAAGGATGGATTCACGCCCACTGGCGACCCGGACACGAAGCGCGCCCCGCACTCCGTAGGCTCCGAGCACCGTTCCCAGTTCGACGAGATCGCCAGCGTGCTCGTTCACGAACCGCGACCCGGCGCGTCGGCGACCGGCAGGCGCTGTCCGCACGCGTCAGGCGACATCTGCCACATGCCGGGCGAACCGGCCTTGCCGAACGAGTGGGCAGACCCGGACTGCGGGCGCGACGCCGGCACCCCGAATCGGGACGAAGCCCGCTTAGGCGGCTTCCCCGGCATTGTCCGCAGACTCGGCGGACTCGGCAGCTGCGGCCGCGGCTTCCGCCTCTGCAGCGGCGCGGGCCAGCGCCTTCTTGGAAGGCTTGGGCTTGGAGGGACGCGGCTCACCCCGTGAGAGCTGACGCACGAGTCGATCCACCGACTCGGAAACCTGGGCACCGCGGCCCGTCCAGAATTCGAGCCGCTCAGACGAGACCACGATCTCCTGCTCGGCGCCCGACGCCATGGGGTTGTAGTAGCCGATGCGCTCGATGAACCGACCATCACGACGGTTGCGGCGATCGGTGGCCACGATGTTGTAGAACGGCCGCTTCTTCGAGCCGCCGCGAGAAAGTCGAATGACGACCATGCAGACCTCAGGGGCAAAGAGTTAACCCGTAATCATAGCCTATCCTGCCGCAGGATGAAAGATCCGGGGGCTGCGGGCCGCCGGGCGATCAGAACAGGCTGCCCTGGGGGCCGGCCTTCACGAATGCCGAGCAGTCGAGCTCGCGCCGCGCGCGATCGAGCCCTTGTCTGCGCACGGCCAGTCGGAAACGGGAGGAGATCAGCGCCGCCCAGGGACCGCGCCCGTGCATCCGGAGATGGAAGCGGCTCTCATTGAGCGCCCGTCCACCGCGAAGGTCCCTGAGACGCGCCAGAACCCTGGCCGCCCTGTCCGGGAAATGCCTTCGCAACCATTCTTCGAAGAGCGGAAGGACCTCGTTCGGCAGGCGGAGCAGGGTGTAGTGTGCGGACTCGGCACCCGAGCGCGCCGCGGCTTCGACGATGCGCTCGATTTCGTGATCGTTGAGAAACGGGGCCAGGGGCGCCACGAGGACCCCCGTGGGCACGCCCGCTCCGGCGAGCGCGGCGATCGTCCGCAGGCGTCGCCACGGAGCGGCGGCGCGCGGGTCCCAGAGCCTGGCGAAAGCGGGATCCAGCGTGCTGACGGA
>JAUIAI010000799.1 GCA_030425615.1 Gammaproteobacteria bacterium | reverse complement strand
CGTCGAGACACAGCGCACCTTCTCCGTGGGCGATCCCTACGACTTCGAGAAGATGGTCGCGTTCCAGACGCGGCTGCGGCAGTCGGGCTACTTCGACGAGGCGATAGTCGTCCCCGATCTGCAGGCGCTGGCCGAGAATCCCGACGAAGAACGCGTGCCCCTTCGGGTGCAACTCGTCGAGAAGGAGAGCAAGCGCATCGCGCTGGGCATTGGCTACAGCACCGACGAGGGCGTTCGCGGGCAGGTGGGTCTGGAGCACCGGAACCTGTTCAACCGGAACTGGCGCCTGGAGTCCGCGGTCGTGCTCTCCCAGGTGCGCGCGCGCGCGTTCGCGAACGTGCGCACCCCGGTCGACGAGAACAACCGGTTCCTGGGGTTCGGCTCCCGCCTGGAGCGCGAGGACGTCGAGGGACAGCTCAGTACCAGCAGCAATACCTATATCGGTCTGGGCTGGCGTCGTGACAACGGCGACTCGCTCCTTTCGCTGCAGTATCAGTCCGAAGCGCTCAAGCTCGAGCCCGACGCGAACGGTCCGGGCCTGCGCGATCAGCGCCAGGCCCTGGTGCTGGGTCTGGCCTGGAACCAGCGCAGGCTCGATTCGGCGCTCGAGCCCCGGCGGGGCTACGTGTTGAACGCACAGATCTCCGGTGCCCACGAGAGCGTGCTGAGCACGCGCGGTTTCCTTCGGATGTACGGCCGGGCCACGCGTTTCTTCAGCGGATCCCGCGATTCGGCGTTCGAGAACGGGACGCTGATCATCACGGGTGAGCTGGGCGTGGTGCGGGCCACTACGCGCGAGGACATCCCCAGCGAGAACCTGTTCCGTGCAGGCGGGGCGCGCAGCGTTCGAGGCTATTCCTATCTGTCCCTGGGAGTCCCCGAGCGTGGCGCTATCGTGGGCGGACGCTATCTGGCCACGGGGTCGCTCGAGTACCAGCACCGCATGAGCGATCTCTGGTCGCTCGCCGCCTTCATCGACATCGGCAACGCGGGCGATGATGCGGATTCCTTCGATCCGGTGGCCGGTGCCGGTCTGGGCGTTCGGTTTCGAACACCGGTGGGCCCCATCCAACTCGACGCGGCCTACGGCGAGGCGGTCGATCGCTGGCGATTGCACTTCTCCGTCGGTTACGGGTTCTGACGGCCATGCGCAGGGTCCTGTTCTGGACGCTCGCGACGGTGCTGGCCCTGGGCCTCGCGGCCGTCGCGGCGGTCGTCTGGCTGGGCTCGAGCGCAGGGCGGGAGACCGCGCTGTCCCTCGTCAGCGGCGTCGCGGCGCGTGCCGGTGTGGACCTGCGAATCGAGGGCGCGCAGGGGGCGATCGGGTCCGAACTCACGCTCGGGCGGCTGCGCGCGGATCTCGGCACGACGCGCATCGACGCCGACGGCGTCACGCTGTCCTGGCAGCCGGGCGCATTGTTCTCGGGGCTGCTGAGCGTCGACCGGCTTCACGTCCGTATGCTCACGCTCGAACTCGGGCCGGGCGAGCCGCCCTCGCCGACGCTCGAGGCCGTGGACCTGCCCGCCGAAGTGGGGCTTCCTGTCGCGGTCCGCATCGGTGAACTCGGCGTGGGCGAACTGATCGTGCGAACGGCCGCCGGACCGGATGCGCCGGAGGCGGGCGAGCCCGTCCGCCTGCACGACATCGCCGCCGCGCTGGCCTGGCGCGACGAACAGCTGAGCGTCACCGACGGGCGACTGCACAGTCCGTTCGGCGCGCTCGGTGGGCTCGAGGCGTCGGTTCGCACCCGTGCGCCCTACCCGTTGCAGCTCTCGGCGCGGTTCGCGGGGCGCCCGGCGGATCAGCCGGTCAGCCTCGAGCTGAGCGCCAGCGGTGACGCCGATCGAATTGCCTGGGGCGTGCAGGGGCAGGCCGCCGACGCGGAGGTCGACGCCGAGGGGGTCCTTCGCCCGCTCGGGCCTCTGCCTGCGATCACCGTGCAGGCGGACGTCAAGGGGCTCGACCCCGCCGTGTTCGGCGCGCAGATGCCGCAGGCAGCGCTGGACGTCGCGTTCACGGCCGATAACCTGCGGCAGGTCGCGGGTGTGTCGAGTGGCGACGCGCGGCCGGAGGCGACCAGCCTTCAGGGCAGGGTGCGTCTGGTCAATGCCGAGCCCGGGACGTTGCCCGCGGGACGTGTGCCGGTTCGTTCCCTTCGCACCGGTTGGGCGCTGGACTGGACCGGCGACCCGGCGTCCAGCCGACTCGCCCTCGGCAATCTCGAGGTCGAGCTCTCGCGGACCGATGATGCCCCGGCCACCGTGACGGGGGATGCCTACACGACGCTTGCCCC
>JAUIAI010000798.1 GCA_030425615.1 Gammaproteobacteria bacterium | reverse complement strand
GGGGCACGACGTTCGAGGGTTACGAGCACAACGTCAACACGCACATCAACCGTCTGCGGGCAAAGATAGAGAGCGACCCCGCCAATCCCCGGTTCGTGCTGACCGTGCGCGGTGTCGGCTACCGGTTCACGGACCGGGCCTGACATGACCTCGCTGCGGGCGCGCATCCTCCTGCTCGTTGCGGCGTTCGGCCTCACGATCGCCGGCGTTCTGTCGGTGGTGCTCTACAACGCCGTGCGCAACTACTACACGGATCTTCAGTTCGAACGCTCGACCCGCTTCGCCGAGAGGCTGATTTCCCTTCATCCCGACATGTGGGCCGATTACCGGGCCAGTCCTTCGACCTTCGGCGAGAAGCTGCGCCAGTACACGCTGTACGCACCCCGCGTGGGTCTGTACCTCGTCGACCCCGAGGGCCGGGTGCTCGCCTCGTCCGCGGAGCAGCGCCTGTACTGGAGCACGTACCGGGTGGATCTCGAACCGGTTCGGACCGCCTGGCGGGAAAACACCCGAAAGCCGGTCTTCGGCGACGACCCCGACGCTCTCGGCGAGCAATGTCTGGTGGCCGCGAGCCCCCTGCTCGTCCATGGTGTGCCGCGTGCCTGGCTCTACGTGGTGGCGCGCGTGGCCGACACGGACACGGCCCCGGTCCAGATGTTGCGCAACTATGCGATCTCCGGAGCGGTCAAGTTCTCGCTGATCACCCTGACCGTGGGCGTGCTGCTCACGATGGCGATCATCGCGATGTTCACGCGCCCGCTGGTCGCGTTGACACGTGTGGCCGAGAGCATCAAGGCCAAAGGCTTCGCCACCAGTTTCGACGTCCCCGCCGAGCGCATTCCCCACTGCAGCCGGCACGACGAGATCGGCCGTCTCGCGGGAGCCTTTCGCGACATGCTCGAGCGGCTGCGCGCCGAGATGCAGCGGGTCACGCAGGCGGACACCAAGCGCCGGGAACTGGTCGCCAGCGTCTCCCACGATCTGCGCACGCCGCTGACGGCGCTGACGGCGCAGCTCGAGACGATCCGCATGAAGGGCTGCTCGCTGACGGAAGCGCAGCATACCCACCTGAACGAAAGCGCGCTCCAGAACGCCAGGCATCTCAAGGATCTGATCGACACGCTGGCGGAGGTCGCCCGCCTGGACAACCCGGAGTTCCGCGCCGAGCCCGAGCCGATGTCGCTGGGAGAACTTGCGGACGACGTCGTACAGCGATTCGGCACGCGCGCGGAAGCCGCAGGCGTGATGCTGACGCTCGACTACCCCGAGGGCCTGCCGTTGACACCGCTCGATGCCGGGCTGATAGAGCGTGCGCTGTCCAATCTGATCGACAACGCGCTGCGGGTCACGCCCGACGGCGGCGAGGTCCACGTCAACGTGCGCCGCGATGGCGATGGCGTACGACTCGAGGTCCGGGACACCGGCCCGGGCATCGCCCCCGACGAACAGGCCCGCGTGTTCGACGCCTTCTACCAGGCCAGCAAACACCGCGCCACGCGCGGCAGCTCGGGGCTCGGACTGGCGATCGTAAGACGCGTGGCCGAGCTGCACGGCGGTCTTGCCGGGCTCGAGAGCGCGCCCGGGCGCGGGTCCACCTTCTTCATCCGGCTTCCCGACACCCTCTTGCCGGCCGGCGCCTGAGGGGTCCGCACAACGGGCGCTCCGGACCATGCGCCCGGGGCCTTCCGTTCGCTATGATTGCGGATTACCCGGGCCGAGCGGTCCGCTGCCCGTGAGCCCGGGACCGACACCGATCTGGAGACCTCCGTGAGAAGCCTGCGCCTGTCCGAACGCGCCGAGAACCTCGGCACCGAGAACGCCTTCGTCGTCCTGGCCGAGATCAACGAACTCGTCGCCGGCGGCAAGGACGTGATCTCGTTCTGCATCGGCCAGCCCGACTTCCCCGCACCCGCCCACGTCCAGCAGGCCGGCATCGATGCGATCAGGGACGGGCGTCACGGCTATACGCCGAGTGCCGGGATCGCGGAGTTGCGCGCCGCCGCCGCACGCTACATGGGCGGCATGCGCGGCGTGGAGATCGATCCCGACGACGTGGTGGTCGGCGGCGGCGCCAAACCCTTCATCGGCTACGTCGTGATGTCCACCACGGATCACGGCAAGGGCGACGAGGTCATCTACCCGGTACCCGGTTTCCCGATCTACGAGTCACAGATCCGCGCCGCCGGTGCCGTGCCCGTACCCCTCTACCTGCGCGAGTCCCGACGCTTCGCCTTCGATCCGGCCGAACTCGAGGCCTGTATCACGCCGCGAACCCGCCTGCTGATCCTGAACTCCC
>JAUIAI010000006.1 GCA_030425615.1 Gammaproteobacteria bacterium | reverse complement strand
GTCGATGCTCGTCGGCTTCCTGGTCGCGTTCGTGATCTTCGTCGATCGCCACCTGCAGTCGTGGCAGGAGTACTCCAGCAACTCGGTCATCCGAAACCGCCCGATCAAGACGATCGGCGACAAGGAGCCCCGTCTCGAGGGCTCGTTCTGGGTGCTGAACAACGACATCTTCAGCCACCTGATCCTGCCGACGATGGCACTGATGCCGATCTCGCTCGCCGCCTACACCCGGTACTCGCGAGCCAGCATGCTCGAGGTCCTGGGCTCGGACTACATCCGCACGGCACGCGCCAAAGGCCTTTCGGAGTCCGTGGTCACGTACAAGCACGCATTGCGCAACGCGCTGATGCCGATCGTGACGATGGCCGGCGTTCAGTTCGGTAATCTGCTCTCGGGCGCCGTGCTGGTCGAGACCGTCTTTTCGTGGCCAGGGCTGGGCACGCTTGCGCTCGACTCGATCCTGGGGCGCGACTATCCCACCCTCATGGGCGTACTTACGTTCGGCGCGGCGCTGACCATCATTGCCAATCAGCTCACCGACTTCGCCTATCGCCTGATCGACCCGAGGTTGCGAACAGGATGAACGATCCCGATCGCGAAGACTTTCCAAGTTCACGATCCGCAGGCTCCGAAGGCCGGGTCGATGGCGGTTTCGCGCTATCGCAGGCCCAGGTCGAAGCGATCGAGGTGCTCTCGCCCAGCCGGGAGGCATGGCGGGTCTTCAAGCGCAACAAGGCCGCTCTGCTCGGTCTGGCGCTCCTTGCCGTGATCGTGCTCACGATGATCGTCGGTCCCACGCTGTATCCCGTCGATCCGTTCGCCATCGTGGCGCCGCCCTTCACCCCGCCCTTCGTCCTGCCCTCGGCGGAGCTGGGCTCTGATTATCTGGGCCGCGACGTGCTCGCCGGCATGGTGGTCGGGGGGCGCGGCACGATAGTGGTCGGCTTGTCGGCGGCGCTGATCACCGTGCTGATCGGGGTCACCATCGGCGCGCTGGCGGGTTTCTTCGGCGGTCTGGCCGACGAGCTGCTGATGCGGCTGACCGAGTTCTTCCAGGTGTTGCCCTCGCTCATGCTCGCGATGGTGCTGGTGACCCTGTACTCGCCCTCGCTGCTCGTGGTGACGATCGCGATCGGCTCGGTCAGCTGGCCGGCCACCGCACGCCTGGCGCGCGCCGAGTTCATGCGGCTGCGCAAACTCGAGTACGTGAGCGCGGCGCGCACCATGGGCGCGGGCAGCGTCAGACTCATGCTGCGCGAGATCCTGCCCAATGCCATGCCGCCACTCATCGTTTCGGCCACGCTGATCGTGGGCGTGGCGATCCTTTTCGAAGCCGGGCTCAGTTATCTCGGGCTCTCCGACCCCAACGTCATGACCTGGGGCCAGATGATCGGCAACAACCGTCAATACATTCTCGATGCCTGGTGGGCGGTCACGTTTCCCGGCATCGCCATCTTCCTCACCGTGCTGGCGGTCAGCCTCGTCGGAGACGGTCTGAACGACGCTTTCAATCCCAAGTTGCACCAGCGATGAACGTCAGCCCACCCCCCGCCGGCCGGGGTGTGCGCGCCGGGGTCGATGAGCCGATGCTCCGGGTGCGCGATCTGAGCGTCGAGTTCGAGACGCGTCGTGGCACCGCGCGTGTGCTGGAATCAGTGGGCTTCGATCTCGCGCGGCGCGAGACGCTGGGCATCGTGGGCGAATCCGGCTGCGGCAAGAGCATGACTGCACTGGCGATCATGCGGCTGATTCCTTCGCCGCCCGGGCGGATCACCGCAGGCCGGGTCGTCATCGACGGGCGCGATCTGATGCAACTGCCGCTCAAGGCGATGCGCGGCATTCGGGGGAATCGGGTATCCATGATCTTTCAGGAGCCGATGACTTCGCTGAACCCGGTGTTCACCGTGGGCGATCAGATCGCCGAGGCGGTGCGCCTTCACCAGGGCGCGAGCAAACGGGAGGCCCGTGAACGCGCGGTGGAGATGCTCGATTCGGTGGGCATTCCGGCCGCGCGGGCGCGGGCCGACGAGTTCCCGCACCAGTTCTCCGGCGGAATGCGTCAGCGCGTCATGATCGCCATGGCGCTCTCCTGCGACCCCGACGTCCTCATCGCGGACGAGCCCACCACTGCGCTCGATGTAACGGTGCAGGCGCAGATCTTCGATCTGATCGCCAGCCTGCGAGAGCGTACGGGCACTGCCGTCATCCTGATCACGCACGACATGGGCGCGGTGGCCGAGATGGCCGATCGTGTGGCGGTCATGTACGCCGGGCGCATCGTCGAGGAAGGCGCCGTGGTCGACGTGCTCGAGAACCCGCTCCACCCGTATACCCGGGGATTGATTGCCTGCTCGCCCGGACAGCGTGGCGAAGACGTGGAGGCGCCGCTGGCCGAGATCCGCGGGACCGTACCATCGCTTCTGGAGCGCCGCGGCGGCTGCGCCTTCGCGGACCGCTGCGACCATGTTCAGGCCCGTTGCCGCGCCGGTCTGCCCGAGGAGAAGACCCTACCGGGCGGTCACCGGATTCTGTGCTGGTTGCACCATGACTGACGCCCTGAAGGAACCGGTTTCCGACCATGACCGAGACGGCCACGGCAGCGGCGCGTCGGCGGCTCCGAACGATCCGTTGCTCGTGGTCGAGAACCTGAAGGTGCACTTCCCGGTCGGTGGCGGACTGCTCGGCAGGCGGCGCTACGTGCGCGCCGTGGACGGTGTGAGTTTCACGGTTCCCAGGGGCACCACCCTGGGTATCGTGGGCGAAAGCGGTTCGGGCAAGAGCACCACCGCGCTGGCCGTGATGCGGCTTGCGCCCATCACGGCCGGCCGCGTCCGGCTCGGTGAAGCCGAGCTTTCCGGCCTCGAGGGCAGGGCCTTACGCGACGTGCGGCACCGCTTCCAGATGATCTTCCAGGATCCGTTCGCGTCGCTGAACCCCAGAAAGCGGGCCGGCGATTCGATCCGCGAGGCGCTCGACCTGATGAACGTGGGCGAACCCGGCGAGCGCGCCGAACGTGCCCGCCAGTTGTTCCTGCAAACCGGCCTGCGTCCGGAGCAGCTCATGCTGTTCCCGCATCAGTTCTCAGGAGGCCAGCGCCAACGCATCGTGCTTGCCCGCGCACTCGCGGCCAACCCCGAGCTCGTTGTCTGCGACGAACCGGTTTCCGCACTGGACGTCGCGATCCAGGCGCAGATCCTGAACCTGATGCGGCGGTTGCAGCGAACCTTCTCGCTCACCTACCTGTTCATTTCCCACGACCTCAGCGTCGTACGCTACATGTGCGACCGGGTGGCCGTCATGTATCTGGGCCGCATCGTCGAGATCGCGCCCCGCGACCGGCTCTTCGGCGGCCCGCGCCACCCGTACACACTGGCGCTCTGGTCGGCCGCCCCATCGTTCGATCCGCGCAAGCGTGGTCGTGGTGCCCGGATCAGGCTGCAGGGAGACCCGCCAAGCCCGATCGATACGCCGCCCGGCTGCCGGTTTGCCGGCCGCTGTCCATACGCGGAAGATCGCTGCCGTGCTGAGGAGCCGGAACTGCGCACGATCGGCGGCGAGCATCTCGTCGCCTGCCATCTCGTCTCGGAGCGTGGCGAAATCCGTTATCCGTCAGGCAAGGCCTGAGCGCCTGGCGAGGCCCGGGCCGCCGTGCGGCGCAGACCCGCCTGCCTTGACCGATCACTCGACCGTCGCGTACTCGAGCGTCTTGGGCGTCTGCGTCAGCACCCGGGGTGAAGATCCCACGACGACCGTGTCGTCGAGACGGAAGCCGCCAACACCCCAGACATAGACGCCAGGTTCGGCCGAGTAGACCTCGTTCTCGAGTAGCGCACGATGATTGAACGCCATGTCTTCCGGGTATTCGTGATGAACCACCCCGATGGCGTGGCCGGCACGATGACGAATGGTGTGGCCCAGCCCAGCCCGCTCGATCACCGTCGCGGAAGCCGCGTCGAGTGCGCTGACCGGGTTGCCGGTGACGGCCGCCTCGATAGTCGCTTCGTTCGCATCGCGGGCGACCGTCCAGTACTTCGCCTGGTCCGTCGAGGGCTTGCCACAGAAGAACGTGCGCTCGTTCTCGATGGCGATGCCGTTCAGTCGCGGAATCACGATATTGACCAGACCATGGCCTTTTTCGATGCGCGCGCCACAGGCCCGGCCGTCGCCGTGCGGCGAGGCCGACGCCGGCCCGCTCAGCGTCCAGGTGCGGATGACCTCGAAGTGCTCTCCGGGGAAACGCTTCGCCGCCTCTTCGACCCACAGCGCCGCCATGGCGAAATCCAGCTCCTGAACGAGCCGACCCGGCCGGATGTTCTCGCGGTAGCGGTCCTGCAGCCAGTCGGCGATGTCCGCGAGGGACTGCATCAGGGCCAGTTCTTCCGGGTGCTTCTGCCAGCGCAGACTGCGCGCCTGCGCCGTCGCCGCCACTGCCTGGGCCTCGGGCAACAGACTCATTGCGCGGGTCAATACCGCGTTGCCGCCTTCGATCGCGATGCGGGAGCGCCCGAGACCGGCGCGGCGCAGCCGATCGGCCACCATGTCGGGCAACTGCGGGGCCAGCGGCAGGCGTTCTCCGAGCCGCGGATGCTCTGACCAGAACTCGATGTCTTCGATCCAGAGCTTCCCGTCCTGCAACGAATACCGGACGTGATGCATCGACAACTCGTTCATGATCAGGAAGGGCGCGCCGTCACGCGGCAGCACGGCGAAGATCGGCCGTTCCCAGATTTGTACGTCGGTATGGAAGTTGGTGATGAACTGGAAGAAGTCGGCGCCGGTGAACACGAACGCGTCGACCTGCATCGCGTCCATCAGCGTCCGGGCCTTGGCCCATCGGTAGTCGCGAACCGCGTGGCTCAGGAATGCCATGGTGCAATCTCTTTGAAGCGCCGCTCGAAGCGCGGTCGCCTAGGGCGATGCTTCGACCGGCAGATCGGCGAGCCTTTCGCAGCCCGCCGGATATCAGCCCATGCCGATGTCGTTCAGCGAATCGATGATGCCCCAGATGCCCTTGGGCGGCTGCGTGATCCGGCTCGAATAGGCCTCGCCCCATGCCGACTCGTACAGGAACGCCACCGGGCAGTCGTCCACCACGATCTTCTGCATCTCTGCGTACAAGGTCTTGCGCCTGGCCACGTCCATCTCCACCGCGGCCGCATTGAGCAGTTCGTCGACGCGCGGATTTACGTAGCTTTGCGTGTTCGACCAGATGACCCCCTCGCGGATGTTGGTGCTCAACCAGGTGCGGTGAACGCCGATCACCGGGTCGCCCCAGTTCCAGACACCGTCGATCGACACATCGAAGTTCAGGCTCGAAACGCGCTTGGCCCAGGTCGGGAAATCCGGGGACAAACGGACGTTGGCCTGGATACCCACCTCGGCGAGGGCAGGCTTCATGTACTCCTGCATCGCCTTGAGTTCGGCGAAGCCCGGCGGGCAGTCCACGTCCAGGGTGAAGCGGATTCCGTCCGCACCGCGCCTGGCGCCGGCGGCGTCCAGGAGCTGGTTCGCCTTAGCAATGTCGTGATCGTACGGCTCGACGTCCGCGCTGTAGAACGGACTGCCGGATGTGATCGGGCCGGTGGACCGGCGCTTCTCGCCACCGAGCAGACTGTCGATGACGACCCTTCGATCGATTGCATACGAGATCGCCTGGCGCGCCCGCTTGTCGGCGAGCTTGGGATTCCTGATGTTCATGGCCAGCCAGACCAGTGGGCCGATCGCGGGTGCCGCGGGGTAAACCACGGTGGCTCCGGAAACGCTGCGGGCGCGCTCGATGTCCCTCGAGGCACTGACTGTCTGCAGCGCATCCACCTCGCCGCGCTCGAACGCGAGCAGCAGGCTCGTGATGTCTTTGTATTCCTTGATGATCAGTCGGTCCAGCCGCGGCGCCCCTTCGATGAAGAATTGCTCGTGCCGCTCCATGATCACGTGCTGACCAGGCTTGAACTCCACCAGTTTGAAGGGGCCCGACCCCACCGGACTGGCGTTCCTCGAATGACGCTTCGGATCCTCGCCGTTGTCGAACACGTGTTTCGGGATGACCGGCGTCAGTGAGGTGGACATCGCGAGCAGCAGTGCCGGATGCGGTTGCGAGAGCCTGAGGATCGCCCGACGATCGCCGTCCGCCACCACGCTTTCCAGCGGCTCGTACATGGATTTGAACGGGTGGTTCGCCTTGATGGTCTGCAGACTGAACGCGAGATCCTCGGCGGTGATCGGGCGACCATCATGAAAGACCGCACCTTCCCGCAACTCCAGGGTCAGGGTCTTGCTGTCGGCCGAAAACTCCCAGGCCTGCGCCAGGTAGGGCTGGGGCTCCCACTGGTCGTTCATGCGAAGGGGCGAGGCAAACAACTGGGCAGCCGGGAACATGGTCGCACTGCCGCTTTGCACAGCTGAGTTGAGATGTCGCGGCTTCTGGGTCGTGCCCACGACGAGTACACCGCCGCGGGCCGCCTGCGCACCGGCCAGCATCGGCATGCCGAGGATGCCCGCGGCCGAGGCGGCAGCGGACGCGCCGAGCATGCGGCGCCGGTTCCATGAAGTCATGATGGGTCTCCTCTCAGGATCGTCTGCCCCGCGATACCGCGGAGTCGTTCTGTGATTCGGCATAGTCGGTGGCGATCTCGATCCACATGCGCAGACCTCGCTCGATCATCTTTTCGTCGCCATCGAGCCCTCGCACGATGGCAAGTCCTCGCAACACCGCGATGTTCAAATGAAGAAAGGTGGCGAAGCGCTCGAAGCTCTCGCCGATCGGCACCAACTGGCGAAACGTGTCGTCCCTTACCTCGGTCCACGTTCTCAGCAGATCACGCAGCCGGTCGCGCAGCGCGGGGTCGTGGCGTGCCGCGAGCATCATTTCGACCGACGCGACGTAGTCCGCCCTGCCGAAAACATCGCGCCACATGTAGCGCAGCACCTGCTCCATGCTGGCGCTGGAGCCGACGTCGCGCACAAAGGCCTCACGGCGTGCGCGCCAGCCCATGAGCAAGTGCTCGAAGGCCGCCGCCAGAATGTCGTGCTTGGTGGGGAAGTGATGCGCCTGCGCACCCTTGGATACCTGCGCCCGCCGGGCGATCTCGACGGTCGTCAGGCGCTCGTAACCAACCTCCGCGAGCAACGAAACGGCGGCTTCGCAGAGCCGCTTGCGGGTTGCCGCGCTGCGCTCCTCCTGGCTTCGCCTCGCGACCCTCGATGGATGTGGCCGGCTTGCCGGCAGGCTCTTTCCGGCCGCCCGGCCACGGCCGGCGGCCTGACCTTTGGCTGAATTGCTCGAACCGGAAAGACGCATCGGGACTCGCCCCCTGGAGATGGGCGGCGAGTTGGACGCCCATAAAAAAACCGACCAGGCGGATTGTAAGTGAGCTGCGTGCGGATGCCAAGCCTCCCCGTAGTTCACAAGACAGGTGGCGGGGCGGACTGTCCCGCAATCAGGAGACTTGCCGAGCCACGATATCGACAGCTTGCCTGACTCGCCGTAGCATCCGCGTCTGTCCAGCCGCGTCCGGACTCAATAGAACAACCAGAAACCGGAGACGTTCCATGCTCACCAAAGCCATCGCCCGGCCCCTGTGCCGGTCCCTGTTCGCGTGCCTGTTAACAGCGCCCCTGACCACATTCGTGCTGGCGGCCGATGATCCTGCCCCGCGCAAGCTCGACATCCTGCTCAGTAACGACGACGGCGTGGGCGCGCCGAACCTCCTTGCGCTGGCCGACGCGCTGCGCAAGTCCGGTCACCGGGTGGCGGTGGCGGCGCCCTGTCACGATGCCAGTGGCTCGGGCGCACTGGTGCATCTGCTGCGGCCAGTAAAGGCCGTGAGCAAGGACTGCCGAGGAGGCACGGTGAAGGTGGGTGCGCCCGGCTATGGCCCGGTCGATGCAGCGGACCCGAGTGTGCAGTACCTGGATGGCTCTCCGCTGATGGCGGCCATCTACGGCATTCAGGTGCTGGCCGAGCAACAATGGCAGAAGGCGCCGGATCTGGTGGTTTCCGGCCCGAACGAGGGCAACAACACGGGTCTCGTCCTGCCGAGCTCTGGCACGCTGGCGATCGCCACGCATGCCCTGCAGCGACGCATTCCAGCCATCGCGATCAGTGCGGATCGCGCCACGCGCGCGGACCCCGCCGCCGCCGCGGCCGTCGCCGCTTATGCCGCCGGGCTCATCGACAAGCTGGTCGCAGGCGACGGGCCGTTGCCCGATTCCGTGGGGCTGAACATCAACATCCCGCCTGCGGGTGCCGAGGCACCTGCGGTGGCTGAGTCGCGGGTGGGTCGTGGTACCAAGTACCTCGGGGTGTTCGCGCCCAATCTCAGCGAGGACCCGCTGGGTAAGCGGTTCAAGCTCACCACCACCGATGCCGGAATATCCGTGCGCCCGTTCAGGCCGGACGCCGACGATGAGGAAGAGGCGGTAGTGCTGAGCGGACGCGTGGCCATCAGCTACATCCAGGGCGGCTACGACGCGGACGCGGACAACCGCGCGGGCATCGAGGCGTGGCGCAAACGCGTGGCGCGCCTGTTTCCCTAGCGAGGCTCGGAACCCGCCTGCCCGACCCCGGCTTCGTTCGTCCCGACGGGCGTTGCCGGGAACCTGAGCATGATCATCGTGCCTTTGCCGTCGGTCGATTCGATGGCGACCTCCCCGCCATGACTGCGCGCGATCTCTCGCACGATGTACAGACCCAGGCCGACACCTGCCGCGGCGCCCTTCCCGCCGCCTCTCACCAACGGCTCGAAGATGCGGGGCATCAGTTCCGCGGGGACGGGGTCGCCTTCGTTGTGCACCGTCACCGAGCAGACTCCGTCGCGGTTCGACGAAGTGATGGTGATGACGCCGTCGTTCGCGCCGTGCTGGACGGCGTTGCTGACGAGGTTGCCGATCGCCTGGACGAGACGATCGGCGCTGGCGGTACAGGCGCCGTCGCCATGCCGCACGTGCACGAGACGATGCCGGGGATTCGCAATCTGCAGCTCCGCGACGGTTTCGGCGACGACGGCATGAAGGTCCATGGGTCGGACGGCGAGCGACAGCGCGGAGCCCATGCGTACCTGTGTGAAATCGAGCAGATCCGAGATCAGCCGCAGGGCGCGCCCGTTGGATCGGGACAGCACCTCCAGCGTTTTCGCTTTGTCAGGCGGGAGCGTACCTTTCGACAGGGTCTGGACGCAAAGGTCGATCACTGCGAGTGGGTTGCGCAGATCGTGGCTGACGATCCCCATCATCTGCTCGGCGTACTTCGCACGATCTTCGGCCTTGGCGCGCAGCGCTTCGAGTTCCGCCTGCACCTCCTGGAGCGCCTTGTTGGCCTGCCGCTCCGCTTCGAGCGCCTGCTCGGCGCGCCGCCGGGCGGTCAGCAGTTCACGTTCGTACAGGTGACGCTCTTCCAGGACGAAGAGTGCGATCTTGTGAAGCATGCCGTCGGCGTGCGTCTGCCTCACGGCGTTGACGATGACCGGGAGTCTGGCGCCGCCCCGGGCCGCCATCTCCAGCTTCACCTCGGACACGGAGCCCTGAAGCTGCAGCAGCGGCGCCCAGTGCGTCTGGTGGAAGATGCGGCTGCCCATGGTGAGCATGTCCTGGAACTTCAGCCGGCCCACCACTTCGTCGCTCGTGCGGCCCAGCCACTGGCAGAGCGTGTCGTTGATGGCGTGGACCAGGCCGTCGTCGCGGGTGACCAGCAGGCCGCAGGGAAGATCGTCGAAAAGCGGGTCCGTGGGCGGAAGCGCCGGCGCACCTTCGTCGTCGGCGGCAGCCGTCATGACGCCAGATGGCGTGCGGCGAGGAATGCGTCGATCGCCTCGCTGCTCGCACTAGGCGCGCTCAGGTGCGGGCAATGGCCGACGTTGTCGATGAGCGCGAGCGTCGCGTCGGGCATCACGCGCGCCATGTACTCGCCGACCTGGGGCGGTGCGATCAGGTCTTCGGTGGACTGCAGGATCAAGGTGGGGGTTTGCAGCCTGGGCAGGTCTGTGCGGTGGTCCGACAGGAATGTCACCCGGGCGAAGTGCTGGGCGATCTCGGGATCGGTTCGGCAGAACGCGTTCTTGAGTTCCACGCCCAGTTCGGGCTGATCGGGCACGCCCATGATCGCAGGCGCCATCGTGCTCGACCACGCGAGATAGTTGCCCTCCAGCGTTTCGAGCATGGAATCGATGTCGGCACGTTCGAATCCGCCGACATACTCCGCGTCGTTCACGTAGCACGGAGACGGCCCCACCATGACATGGGCCGCGAAGCGTCCCGGCGCGGCAAGATCGGCCAGCATGCCGATCATGGCGCTCACCGAGTGCCCGATGAAGACCACCGGTCCGACACCGGCGGCCTTCACGACTTCGAGCATGTCGTCGGCGTACCCCTGCAGCGTGCCGTACTTCCCGCGGTCGTAGGCGGAGAGGTCGGAGCCGCCGCTGCCGACGAGGTCGAGCAGCACCAGCCGGAAGCGCGGCTCGAGCGCCGGCACGAGGAGCCGCCACATGCTCTGATCGCAGCCGTAGCCGTGCACGAGCATGATCGTGGCCGGGCCGTCACCGACGACATGCACGTTGTTACGTCGGAATACGTCTGTCATGAGAAGAAGACCCGATGGATTGGCCCATCTGGAACAGGAAGCCGGCTGGGGCTGCCGGAGGGGAAGATCTATCCTAACCAAGTCACGAATCCGCTCCCAGCGCCAAGGACGAACGCCTGAAGCTAGCCCCTGGTGGGACCCATGGCGAGAGGATGAATGCCGACGCCGGATCGACGGCGCGCCTCATGGCTTGTGGGCTTTCCTGCTGTCCTCCGGAGCCTCGTCGCGATCCTTCAGACCGTAGTCGCGGATGACATGCGCGATGCGCAGTCGATAACCCGCGAAGATGCCCGCGCGCCCTTTCGCCTGAGCCGTACGGTGCTGAGGCAGGTTTCTCCACCGCTCGATCGCCTCTTCGTCCTCGAAGAACGAGAGAGACAGGATCTTCTTCGGATCGGTCAGGCTCTGGAACCGTTCGACCGAGATGAATCCGTCGACGGATTCCGCCAGCGGCCGCATGGCAGCGGCGATGTCCAGATACTCGTCCTTGCGCCCTTCCGCCGGCTCGACTTCGAAAATGACTGCGATCATGCGCGCTCTCCTCGTGGCAAGACGCGGCCGACAGAGCCGGCCCCGCAGCGCGGCATCGCGTCGCCCGAAGTATGCCGCACGGCAGATGCACAATACCGGGAAAGCACCACCGTGATGGGACGACGGCGATTCGATCGTTCGCCTGGACAGCGGGTGCCACGACGACGCCATCCGGAGACATGCATGACCGACAGCTCGAGCAGCGGCGACCGATCGACTCCGGTCATCGGCCGCACGATCGCAGAGTCCACGCCGGCCTGGGCCGCGCCCCCCGCACCGCCCCCGGGCGCGCCGAACATCCTCGTGGTGCTGTTCGACGATGTGGGCTTTTCGGATTTCGGCTGCTACGGCTCGCCGATCCGCACGCCCACCATCGACGCGCTGGCGGCCAGAGGGTTGCGACTGAGCGGCTTTCACACGACGGCGATGTGTTCGACGACGCGCGCGGCGATGCTCACCGGGCGCAACCATCACGCGGTGGGGGTGGGCTGCCTGGCCAACTTCGACAGCGGCTACCCCGGCTATCGCGGCAAGATCTCGCGCGACAGCGCGACGCTGGCCGAGATGCTGCGCCCGCACGGTTACCGCAACTACATGCTCGGCAAGTGGCATGTGACACCGCTCACCGAGAGCGGTCCCACCGGGCCGTTCGACGGCTGGCCACTGGGCCGGGGGTTCGACCGCTTCTACGGTTTCCTGGACGCCGAGACGGATCAGTTCGCGCCCGAGCTGGTACGCGACAACACGCACGTGGACCCGCCCGGCACCTACGAGACCGGCTACCACCTGAGCGCGGATCTCGTGGACGAGGCCATCCGCATGCTGGCCGATCACCAGGCGGACCGGCCGAAGCTGCCGTGGCTCACCTGGCTGGCGCTGGGGGCCTGCCATGCGCCGCACCAGGCGCCGGCGGCGATGATCCGCGCGTATGACGAGGTGTTCGCCGGCGGGTGGGATGCCGAGCGCGAGCTGCGCCTGTCCCGCATGAAGGACATGGGTCTGGTGCCTCCCGATACACCCCTGCCGCCGCGCAACGACCAGGTCCCTGCCTGGTCCGAGGTGGAAGCCGACGCGCGCCGCGTCTACACCCGCCTGCAGTCGGCCTATGCCGCCATGCTCGAACACGCCGACCAGCAGCTCGCACGACTCGTCGCGTTCCTGGAGGTCTCCGGCCAGATCGAGAACACCCTGGTGCTGGTGCTGTCGGACAACGGTGCCAGCCAGGAAGGCGGGCGCAACGGATTCGTCAACGCGCTCGGGCCGATCAACCAGCGCCGTGAGCCCATGGCCGAGAAGCTCGCGCGCATCGACGACATCGGCGGGCCGGACACCCACACGAACTTTCCGCACGGCTGGGCCATGGCGGCGAACACGCCGCTCAAGCGCTACAAGCAGAACACGCACGGCGGCGGCATCCGCGATCCGCTGGTCGCCACGTGGCCAGCACGAATCACCGACGCCGGCGGAATCCGCACCCCGTTCTGTCATGTGAGCGATCTCGTGCCCACCGTGCTCGAGCTGATCGGTGTGCCGCCGCCGTCGGCACTGGACGGGCGACGTTGTCAGCCCCTCACCGGCGAGAGCTTCGCGCCCATGCTGCTGGGTGACGACTGGCGGCGCCGGGGTGCGCAGTACTTCGAGATGTTCGGCCACCGCGGGCTCTGGCAGGACGGCTGGAAGGCCGTGGCCTACCACCCGCCGGGCACGGCCTTCGACGACGACCGCTGGGAGCTCTACCACCTGGACGAAGACTTCTCCGAATGCCGGGATCTCGCCGATGAACAACCCGAACGGCTGCGGGCGATGATCGAGCACTGGTGGCGCGAGGCGGAGGCGAACCAGGTGCTGCCGCTGGACGACCGCTTCGGGCCGCGCTTCGCCGAGAACGCCGCGCGCTTTCACGGGGCGCGCACACGGGTGGTGTTCCATGCGGGGGTCGGTCACGTGCCGACGGATGTCGCGCCGGACGTGCGGCATCGCAGCTACCGGCTCGAAGCAGACGTCACGCTGACCAACGGCGACGAGAGCGGTGTGCTGATCGCACACGGTGACGCCACCTCCGGCTATTCGCTCTATCTGCGCGACGGGCGTCTGCACCATGTGCTGAACATCGGCGGTGAACGGGTGCGGGTCACGTCGGAGCGGCCGGTGGGTGCGGGCGAACATCTGCTGGGCGTGCAAGTCTCGCGCGCGGCGCCCGGCAAACCCCCTGCACCCGGTGCGGCCAGGCCGGTGGGCAAGGCGACGTTCACTCTGACGATCGACGGCGAGCCGTGCGGCAGCGTGTCCTCGGCGCTGGGATTCGCCACGCTGATTTCGTGGTCCGGGCTGGACATCGGGCGGGATCGCGGCAGTCCGGTGGACGACTATGCCGCGCCGTTCGAATTCACCGGCGAGCTGCGCAAGGTGGTTTTCGAGGCGGGCGAGCAGGGACCCCTGGACGGCGACGCGCTCGGGCGCGCGGAGATGGCGCGGCAGTAACGCGGGCGCGGGGTCAGCGGGGTTGTGCGTCCCCGCCCTCGTACCAGACGAGTGCATACGGGTCGAAGCCCGCCGCCAGCGAAGGCTTGACCACCTCGAAGTAGGGCGAGACATCGAAGTCCCGGGGTGCGAACAGGCTGTGGTGGCGGACGTGGAAGATCTCGTCGACGCATCCGGGGCACATGGGGTCCTTCGACGGGTGACGCGCCACGATCGGCAGGATCGGATAACGCACTGACTGAAAGGCCTGCGCGATCAGCGTCGAGCAAATGGCCCGCGTCGGGTCGCCGCTTCCCAACGCGAGCATGCGGCGTCGCCAGCGCATCGGCACCGGCGGCGTGGGCACCAGATAGCGCGCGAGGTCGATCACGTTCTTCAGGTCGTACCGGTGGCCCAGCCGCGCGAGGGCATGGCTGATCACGGACTCGATCTCGCGTGCGCTCAGGCCGACCGGACGACAGACGCGGCAGTGGAGGCCGGCGAACGCTTCCACACCGACCAGCCGGACCCCGTCGCGCAGATCGGCCTCGACGAAGCACCCGGCGCGTTCCGATGCGTCGCCTGCCCGCCTGTCGGCTCCGATGAACAGCGCGGCGTGCGACCAGGTGGACTGCGTCAGGTACTTGATCGCGACGCTGATCCGACTCTGCCCGTCGACGAGCAGTACGTCACCCGGCCGCAGACAGGCCATCAGGGCCTGCGCATCGATCGGCGCCGAAACGTCGTGCGTGTGATGCTCGCGAGTCAGGAAGCGACTCAGGCGCTCGCCGAACCGCCGTCTGACGCCGTCGAAGGTGTCCTTCATGTCTGTGCTGCTCCGCACTTCCGATACGAACGGCGTCCGTGGTTCCCGAACGGATTTCCCCCGACACCCACCCGAAGGCGAGGCGGGTCGAAGAGCGCGCCTTCGTCCCGCGGCTCCTTGCATAGGCGCCGTGACGTGTGTCTTCTTACACATGATCGGCACACACGGAACGCTCTGTAAGGCTCCCGCGTCGGATGCGCCTATGTCCCTGTCGACGCGCTGGCTATCCGCGACTCCCGCCAGGCCCCGCTCCGACGACCTTCCGCCCGCAGCAGGCCTCGGGCGTCATCCCCTCCATCCATCAGGAGACAGTCATGAACTCCATCAGTACCAAGCTGCCCGTTGCCGCCCTGGCGATCGCCCTGGGCACGGCATTCACCGCAATGCCGGACGCAGCCCAGGCGGCCGACAAGGAGAAGTGCTACGGCGTTGCACTCAAGGGCAAGAACGACTGCGCGGCAGGCCCGGGCACGACGTGCGCCGGCACTTCGAAGGTCGACTACCAGGGCAATGCCTGGAGCTACGTCGCCAAGGGCAGCTGCGAGAAGACCGTGTCCAAGACCTCGCCGACCGGCCATGGCCAGCTCGAAGCCTTCAAGGAAACGAAGGCCTGACCACCGACGCGTTCCAGGAGAACAGACCGATGCCCAGGACCCACACAGACGAACACGGCCGGCAACCGACCGGCACGAGCTTCGATCTGCCGGCCCGCAATGGCATCGGTCTGAAACCGCAGCACTTCCGGGAGGTGATGGACACACGACCGGACCTGGGCTTCTTCGAGGTTCACGCCGAGAACACCATGGTCGCCGGTGGGCCGATGCATCACTGGCTCGGGCGAATCCGCGAGCACTATCCGCTGTCGTTGCACGGTGTCGGGCTGTCGCTCGGAGGCGAGGCGCCACCAGACGAAGCGCATCTCGATCGGCTGGCCCACCTGATCGCGCGCTACGAGCCGGAGTCGTTCTCCGAACACCTGGCGTGGTCGTCTCACGGCGAGACCTTCTTCAACGACCTGCTACCGGTGGCCTACACCGACGAGACGCTGGCCCGGGTGTGTCGTC
>JAUIAI010000797.1 GCA_030425615.1 Gammaproteobacteria bacterium | reverse complement strand
ACCCGGGGCTCGGAACCGCTGCCGCCGCGGTCCACCGAACTCAGCCCGCAGGCGCAGCGTTCGATCAGGGAAGCCGTCGAGTAGTGGCCCCGGTGATTTCGCTCACGTGAGCAGCCTGAACGGAAAGAAGTCGCAAAGCGTGGACGTTCGCTCGAACCGCTCACCCCCGTCAGAGGGGTGACCCTCGGCCCCGTGGCATGATCGCCGGCATATCCAGATCTCTCCGGTCCCGCCCGCCGTGGCTGCGCGGAGGTCGTCAACGGCACGCGCGATGAACTCAGACGAGACAGCACACACACCTGAATCCCCGGTCCAGGTCCAGGCCCGCCTGCACCACCAGTACTTCCTCGGGCTTCAGTTGATGGTGGCCGTCGAAGAAGGCCGCGACGTGATCGGCGAATGGATGTTCCGGCTGTTCCGGCGGCAGCACGAACAGAAGTTCCTGTCCAGCTTCGAGAAGCTGGGGCTGAGCGGCCTGCCGCACGCGGTGGCTTGCGCGAAGTACCACGTTCTGTCCAACGGCGTGGGGGGTGTGCGGGTCGAGTACATGGAGGAGTCCGACCGCAAGGCCTGGGTGCGGTTCCGCTACCCGCGCTGGATGTATGACGGCGCCGCGATCTGTGGCATTCCCGTGGAGGCGAGCCGCGGATTCCTCAGAGGCTGGTATGCCCGGAACGGTGTGTCGCTGAAGAACCCCCGCCTCGGCTTCGTCTGCGTTTCCGAGGACATGACCGGGCAGTTCGGCCTGTGCGGCTACTTCCAGGAAGCCGACCATGACCTGGCGCCCGAAGACCGGCTGCGTTTCGCGCCCGCTGAACGCCCGCCGGCGTTCGACCCGGCGGTGCAACCCAGCCCGCCCGACGAACACTGGAGTCCGCAACGACTCGCCAAGGCGGCGCGCAACTACGCCATGGAGTACTGCCGCAACGGGCTGCTCGAGCTGGCCGGCGTCATCGGCGTCGACCGCGCCTCTCGGATCGGGCGACGTGCCGCGCGCCTCACGGGGCTGCAGCAGTACGCCGGCATGGCCGCCGCGCTTGGATGCCGGGATGGCAACCTGGAAGACGCCGCGGGCTTTCTGGAACTCGCCTTCGGTGGAATGGGCGACGACACGATACTCACGATCGAAGGGCCTGCGCTCGGCGCCACGCTGAAGCACACCGGCCTCCGTTTCGTGCGCGGCATCGAGGGCGACGACCGGGCGCTGCTCCTGACGTGCTGGAACGAGCTGTGGCTGGGCGCCATTGCGGCGCACCGCGAGTTCCTGGAGGTAGACGTCGAAGCCTCGGCCGACGCGGTGGTCTGGAAGATTCTGCCGCGATCCTGACCGCCGCCACGCCGGGCCACCGTCACGACCCGGCCGTGTCGACCTCGACGAATCCGCCCTCGAAACGCGTCCGGTAGGCACGCACCGGTTCGGTCACGGGCTCACACATCGGCTCGCCCGTCCGGATGTCGAACAACCCCTGGTGCAGCGGACACTCGACGCAATGGTCGATGACGAACCCCTCCGACAGGCGGGCCTCGCCGTGCGTACAGATGTCGTCGGTGGCATATGGCTGCCCTTCGACGAGATAGACGGCGATGGGCCGACCTTCGGCCACGGCTCCGATAACCTCTCCTTCCTGTAGGGCTGCCTGCTCGCACACCCTCACCCAGTTCTCTGATGACATCGGTTGAACCCTGGTCTTCGACTCGCGCCGATTCTGACACGAGACCGGGCGCGCTTCAGTCGGGATGGACCCCGCCGAACCGACTCAGTCATCGGGGCGCTGCGGCGGAAGCGTCTCGCTCCACAGTCGGAGTTCGTCGAGCACGCGCAGCGCCGTGCGACCCCGAGCCGTGATCTCGTAGTGCACCGACACGGGCGCGGTATCCATGACCTCTCGCCTCACGAGCCCCTGTGTCTGCAGGTGACGCAGCCGTTCGGTGATCATCTTCTTGGACGCGCCACCGATCATGCGTGACAGGTCGTTGAAGCGCACCGGGCCGTCCTTGAGATGCCAGAGGATCGAACCCGTCCACTTGCCGCCGATGATTCTCATGCCCCGTTCGATGGCGCAGGGCTCCACGCAGGCGTCCCGCACACGCCGGCGTCCGGCTGAATCGGTTTCGATCCTGGCTCGCAATCGCGCCTCCCGGGTCACAGGTTACGAAAAAAATACTGGTTGATCTTGGTGCACTGATGACGCAACGTAACCATCGTGCGTGCGCCGGTCAACCCGCCGGCGCAACTGCCGGCGACCCGGTTCATAAGTGACTCCCTGATGGAAAGATCCGACATCCTGCTCTACACGGCC
>JAUIAI010000796.1 GCA_030425615.1 Gammaproteobacteria bacterium | reverse complement strand
GGCAATGTCGGGCTGCTCGACCCCCTTTACGAGCGGCGGGACGAGATCCGGCTGGTCTCGCCCCGGCACGAGCAGACGGCGGTTCACATGGCCGACGGCTATTTCCGGGTGGCGCACCGGCCTGCGGCGACGCTGACCTCGACCGGGCCGGGATCGTGCAACCAGATCATGGCGCTGGCGGTGGCGCAGACGGACAGTTCGGCGGTGTTCTCGATGACTGCGAACGTGCCGACGCAGCAGTTCAACCGGGGGCCGTTTCAAGAGCTCTACATGCATCACCACGCGGATTTCAACAATGTTATCAAGCCGGTGGTGAAACGCAGCTTCCAGCCGTCCCGGGTGGAGATGCTGCCTCTGGCGATGCGTCAGGCGGCGGCGACGATGACCACGGGGCGACCGGGGCCGGTCAATCTGGATATTCCCTATAACCTCTTTCAGGAGGAAGCGGAGGTTCAGCGGGAACCTGCGGGATCGGCCTTTGGAAAACGTCGCAGCGGGGCCAGTCTGGAGGATGTGGCGACCGTTGTGGAATGGCTTTTGAGTGCGGAACGACCGGTGATTTTCATCGGACACGGGGTAGCGCTGTCGGAGGCTTCGGAGGAGTTAACGGCTCTGGCGCGGGGGCTGGGGGTGCCGGTGATCTCGTCTCCGAACGGCATGGGCTGCCTCGACATGGAAGACCCTCTGTCGCTGGGCTTCATCGGGCGGAACGGGGCCTATCAGGCGAACGAGGCGGGGCGGCACGCGGATCTGGTGCTGGCGATCGGGGCGCGGTTCGATGACCGCTCGGCCTCGTCGTGGAAACCGGGCTATTCGTGGAACTTCCCGCAGACGAAGCTGATCCATGTGGATTTGGATCACGGCGAGTTGGGGCGGAACTATCCGCCGGATTTGCCGATCCTGGCCGATACCAAAGCCTTCCTGCGGCAGGTGCTGGGCGCGTTGGAGGCGCGGAATGCGCTGACGCCGCGCTATGCCGAATGGCTCGACCGGATCGCGGGATGGCGGGCCGAGTGGGAGGCGTTCATCGCGCCGAACTGGGGACAGCACGTGTCTCCGATCTCGCCTTATCGGGTGGTGGAGGACTGCCAGAAGGTGCTACCGGAGGATGTGATCCTGTCGCTGGATTCGGGCGTGCATCACAACTGGTACATGCAGTTCTGGAAGGCGCGGCGGCCGCAATCCATGCTGAACACATGGGGCTATTCGGGCATGGGGTTCGGGCCGTCCTCGATCCTCGGCGCGAAGCTGGCGGCACCCGACCGGCCTTGCGTGTCGATCTGCGGCGATGGCGGGTTCACCATGGTCCCGCATGTGCTGTGTACGGCGGTGGAGTATGACATCCCCGTCGTCTGGGTTGTGTGGAACAACTTCGCCTGGGGCGCGATCCGCGACCTGCAGCACGGCCAGTTCGGCGGCCGCGAGATCGGCACGAGCTTCACCCACGGCCCGAACGGCGAGCCCTACAACCCCGATTTCGCCGCGCTCGCCCGCGCCCTCGCCCGGGCCTGCCCCGGGGCTCGGCCGGGACCCGGCGACGCCGACACGGTCCCGGCCCGTCCCCGGATCACGTCCGGGGCCGTCCGGGATGACGGCGAAAAGGTGGTGTTACGGCATCACCCTCAGCGCCTTCTCGAAGAAGAGCGCCTGCCCCAGCATCGCCGCCTCGGGATCGTCGGCGTATGCGTTGGTCGGTGAGGGTGGCAGGTCGTCGGCGGTCAGCGCGCCGATCCGGTCGAAGTCGGCGGGCGGCTCACAGCCGAGGGCGAGCAGCAGCACGGGCGCGATGGCGCCGGGCATCAGCGAGCGCATGGGGTCCTCCTTGGGGTCTCATCAAGTGAGTGCCCGGCACCGGAGGAATCCTTCGGAAAAAAATCGAAGAGGCGTCACAAGCGGGTTTCGGCCCGGGCGCCAGCGCCCGCATTCGGGTCGTGGCGACCGGTCGAGTGTGACAGAGTGCCACCGATTCTCGAGGAGGTGAGCATGCCCCGCATCGTACGGATCCTGGTCTCGATCGGATGTGTCCTGACCTTGGGGGCGTGCCAGCCCGCCGGCGGTGGCTCCGGGGTCGATGTCGACGACGCCCGGCCCATGGACGCCGCCCTGGACGACGACGGCGGCCGAGCCGATGGGGCGCCGGGCGACGCGACCGTCGATGACATGGGTGGGATCGACGCGGGTTGCGTGCCCGACTGTGCCGGCCGGGCGTGCGGCGACGATGGCTGTGGCGCGACGTGCGGGGCGTGCCCCGACGATCGGGTCTGCACCGCCGAGGGCGCCTGTGAGCCCGAGGCGTGCGTC
>JAUIAI010000795.1 GCA_030425615.1 Gammaproteobacteria bacterium | reverse complement strand
TCATCGGCATGAAGATGCTGCCCGTTCAGATAGCCGATCTGCGACAGGAACCGGCCGGCGCGAACGGTGAGCCCGGCGGGCAGACGGGTGGTCTCGAACCACGCCTCCTCGAGATCCAGCTCGGTTTCCCCGTCGTGCGAATGGAAGGTCGCCGTTGCCTGGGCGCGAAAACTGTCGTCGATGTTGCCGGACGCCGTCAGCTCCGTGTGACCCAGGCCGAACCCCCGGTCGCGCTCCTCTTGCAGCGCGATCGACTGGCTGACGTAGCCGGCGTCGAGAACCGCGCCCAGAGCAAGATCGTTCCCGGCCTGCGCCTTCGGCGTGGACACGATCCCGATCACCAGGATCGGGCCGGCGAGCCGGCGCAGGCGACTCAGACACCGACGGCCGTGCCCGGACAGCGGGTCTCGATCACTCATGGTCATGCTCTTCGTGCTCCGCGATCCCGAGCCAGCGGATCTGTCCGGGTGCGAAATCGAGGCCGATCTGCCCGCTGATCGCCGCCGTGGACGGATCGATCATGACGATCCGCTGACCGGTGGGATCCGAGACGTAGACGATGTTCTCTTCCTCGTGACCGTGGGATTCGATCATCGGCTGGCTGCCGCTGGTCGGTACACCCGTGGCCGCGGGCAGGGTCGCCTTGAGCGTCCAGCCCTGGTTCGCGTCGAGCAGGTGCACCTGGCCCGCCTCGTCCATGACGAGCAGGGTCTGCCCTGCAGCATCGAACGCCGACGCGACCCTCGTGGCGCCCGGCCAGCTGATGGCCGCAATCGTGGCGCCGGCGGGGTCGATCTCGAACAGCAGATTCGGGCGAGCGATGCCGATCATGGTCGGACGCTCGTGATGCGCCAGCAGAGAGCCGATTCGAGCCCCGTCCGGCATCCCCGGCGGATTGGCGATCTTGGACGCGGTGAACGCGTCTTCACCGTGTGTGACGACCAGAACGCCGTCAGTGCAGCCGAACAGCGTGTGCGACTCGTTCGTGGCGGTGCCGTGCAGCCCCGGACAGGTCTCGTCGAATCGCCGAACCAGCGTGTAGGCACCGTCGACGTACCGATAGTGTTCGACACGCTCCGGCAGGGTGTCCGTGTTCTCGGGCGAGCGCCAGGTAACCAGCAGGTTCGTCTCGAGCGGCTCCGCGGCGCCATGCATCTGGCGCTCCAGGGTGAGCTCGGCCTCGGACCGCCCGGCACCGATGCTCGCGTCGCTGAGTACCGTCACTGAAGCCACTGTGTTCGTGTCGGCGAGGCCGTCGTTGAAGACCGCGATCAGTTCCCCGTGGGGCTGCACATGGGTCGGCCGGACACCGCTCAGGCTGAACGGCACCAGGGTGGGTTCATCCCGATAGTCATGCAGATGATCGACGTGATCCTCCTGCCAGAGTCCGCCGTCGACGAACTCGACCAGATCCTGATTGCGCTGGACGGCGAGCGCATAGCGGCGATCCGGGCTGGCGTACAGAGCGGACACCGGATTGCGGGTCGCGAGGGTCCCGATGACCGAGCCGCTGTCGAGCTCGATGATCCGCACGCTCGCGGCTCCGGCCTCCTGAACGGCCAGACGACCGAGCGTCTCGATGTGGAACTCGTCGCCGTGCCCGTCTTCGCCGTCACCCGCAGGCGCGACGCTGCCTGCCTCGGTGGTGCTGTCGGTCGCGACGGTCGTCGGGCCATCCGAGCCGCTACCGCATGCCCCCAGCAGGCTGGCGACCAGCACGAAAGCGAGCAACGAACCCGTACGGCGGATTCGAAACGGCGGGTGGTCCTGCGGTAGGCAAACGGGGGCGTTGGGCCGGTCTTCGCCGGGTGCGGATAAGCAGATGACGCTCATGTTCTTCCTCGTGTCGGTTCCGGCGGGGCTCCGGGATACATGCAACTGGGTTGCGAATGTAGTCCATCACGGACCATTCGTGCAACTTTGTTGCAATACGAAGCCTGCCGTCCCTTCGTCGCCCATGCCGGCGGACACAAGGCTTGACCCCGGACTTGACCCGGTGAAGACGGTGCGGAAGCGAGGAACGCCCGGGGAAAGCGTCGAGACCGTCTGTTATGTTATAACTTCACTCCCGTTCCGGAGACGACGCATGAAGAGAAGATCCGGCAGCCAGCGTCAGCGTGAGGTCCTCGAGGTTCTCGAGAGGCACGACCGTCCTTTGACCGCCTACGAGATCCTGGATCGCATGCAGACGGGTGAACAGAGGCTGGCGCCGCCCACTGTCTATCGCGCGCTGGCGGCATTGACCGAGCAGGGTCGTGCGCATCGCCTCGAATCGATCAACGCCTTCGTTCCCTGCCGTGGCGCGCA
>JAUIAI010000794.1 GCA_030425615.1 Gammaproteobacteria bacterium | reverse complement strand
GTCGAAGCTTCGACCCATTCCGGCGAGACATTGCGTCCGAAACCGGTGATGAAGACATTGCGTCGACGGCCGTCGATCCATACGAAGCCGTCTTCGTCGAGCCGGCCGAGATCGCCGGTCGGATGCCACTGCCCGGCCGTGCCGGCGGCTCCGCCCAGCAGGGTGTCCGAAACAGCATCCGCGATTTCGATCTCACCGCTCGTGGCGATACGCACCCTGCAGTGCGGCAGCACACGGCCGACGCTGCCGGGACGGTCCGCGCCGGGCAGGTTCAGCGTCTGGACCGATGCGCCTTCGGTCAGTCCGTACCCTTCGTATGCGGGAAGCCCGGCCGCGCGCGCGCGCTCCAGATTCGGCGCTCCCACCGGTGCACCGCCGACAGCGACGAATCGAAGCGATGGCGGTGCCGGGCAGCCGTTCGCCCGCAGCCAGCCGGTCCAGGCGCGCAGCATCTGCGGCAGCAGGATCACGCTGTGAGTGACGTTGCCGGTGACCGCGCGTTGCAGCGGGGCCGGATCGAAGCCTGCCGCACCGCGGAGCCCGAGGCTCGCGCAGGGGCGGACGTCGATCATCGCACCCGCCAGCAGTGGGGCATAAAGGCCCGCGATGTTCTCGAGCAGCACCGGCAGCGGCAGCAGGGCCTGATGCCGGCGTATCCCGAGCGGTGCGAGCGCTTCGGCGACGCCGCGTGCCACCCGCAACATGGTTTCCCTTTCCAGGCACACGCCCTTCGGTGCACCCGTCGATCCGGACGTATAGCTGACCTTCGCGGTGCCCGCCGGGACCTTCGATTCGATCTCCCGTCGGGCCAGAATCAGGTGCTGGCCCGCGCACTCGAGCCGCCCGCTTCGCCACCCGGCGAAGAGTCCGGCC
Source organism: Gammaproteobacteria bacterium (assembly GCA_030425615.1). GTDB lineage: Bacteria > Pseudomonadota > Gammaproteobacteria > Burkholderiales > Burkholderiaceae_E > JAUIAI01. Next base: position 1,435 of record JAUIAI010000794.1, on the reverse strand, counting down.
AGGGCCGTGTCGCCGTCGCCGAACACCAGTGCGTCGGCACCGCTGGAATCGAGAATGTGCTGCCATTGAAGCGGCGTCTGAAAGCCTGCCAGGGGGACGTGCGCGATCCCGGCCCGCAGTGCGGCCAGGTCGATGCAGACGGCGGCCGGCCCGTTGTCGAGCAGCGTGGCGAGCACCCGTACGCCGTCGCGCGTCATCGATTCGGCAAGCGCGTTCACGGCGCTTTCGAGTCCCGACCGGGACATCGCGCCCCAGGGGCCGCACAGCACCGTATCGTTCGGCGCGTGGGCGAGAAGGTCCCTGTCCGAAGCGTCCCGCGTCATCACCCGTCCTCCCGCCCGTAGCGGACCAGACGCGCATCCGTGGCCGGAAGGGGGCCGGCGATCACCCAGGGGTCGTGTTCGTAGTACTCGCCCCATCGGGCCGCGTCGATACCGGGACGGGCCGGGTTCGCCGCTGCGAGCGGGTGGCCGTGATCGCGACCCAGGACACCCCCTGGCGTACGAGATGCGCGCTCACCTGGTTGATCAGGACGGTCAGGTGGCGGGGTGCACGCGTGGCCAGTTGTCCCAGTTCGGCGATCGCCGACCGGTTCACGTCTGATCCGGCGGTCCGCGCGAGACTCCGTTCGACGGGTTCGTCGAGATAGGTTTCGAGGAAGAGGGGTTCGAAGGCCTGCCGGTAGCCGGCCGCCGCCAGGATCTCGCCGTCGCGACGCAGCGTTACCAGGTAAGGCATGAAGTTGTCGATTCGAGCGCCGAAGCAACGCTCGAAGCCGGTTGCGATGAATCTTTGTACCGGCTCGCGTGCCGGGTCGTCCGGTCCGTGCACGGAGAACGTCGGCCCGGGACGGTGGGTGCCGGTCGGGACGCCGGTCAGCTCTGGTTCGTGAAGCACACGCATGTCGTCATCACCTGGATCGTGGATGACTTGCAGTGTGCGGGGGCCTGCTTAACCGTCGATTAACCCGCGCAACGGCGGCTGCGCGGGGTGCGCCGGCCCGTGCGAACGGTCACCTTCGGCCGCCGGGCGGCGGCGCGGTCTCCCGGCGGCGGGGCCGGTGGAGCAGGGCGCCGGCGGCCCCCGGGCGGGCGAACCGGCGCGGGACGCGTCCGTCAGTACAACGTTTCGCGCATCTGCGCCTGGAAGAGGGTTTCATCCGGCGCTTCGGCGAGCTTCGCATGGTCGCGCAGCATCTGGCCGAGCGTGGGCAGTGTGTCGCGCGTCGGCCAGCTCTCCGGGTTCCAGAGCCGGCTGCGCATGAAGGCCTTGGGGCAATGCAGGAAGACCTCGTGGCATTGGACCCGGATCACGGTCAGAGGGCGTTTGCCCTGGTGCTCGAAGCGTTCGAGAAGTTCGGGCTCGGCGTGAATGGTGGCCGTGCCGTTGACCCGCAGCGTCTCCTCGACGTTGGGGATCAGGAAGATGATGCCTA
>JAUIAI010000793.1 GCA_030425615.1 Gammaproteobacteria bacterium | reverse complement strand
CGGCCAGATACGGCAGAAAATGGGCCTCGAGTTCGTCGGCGATGGCCTGCATCGTCGACAGGTTGTAGCCGGCAGGGGCGCTCATCGAGGCAAACGTCTTGGGCTCTTCGCCTTCCGGCAGATACGAGGCCGGCGGCGTCAGGGCCAGGAACACGAAGCCGCTCGCCATGACCGTCAGCAGCGCGCATGCAAGGGGCCGTGTCAAACCCTGCGTCAGCCAGGCAATACCCTCTTCCAGTCGTCTGCTCAGGTTTGCCCCCGCAACGGCGCGTCGGGACGTGTCCGCCTGGGTTCGGAATCTCGCGACGTTTGCGCTGGCGGACGGAACGATGGTCATCGCAACGACCATCGATGCCACGATCGCCGCACAAATTGCGATGGCGACATCCGAATAGAGCTGGCCCGCCTCTTCCCGGATGAAGATCACCGGCAGGAACACCAGCACCGTCGTCGACGTCGACGCGAGCAACGCGGGCCAGACGTCGCGCACCCCGTCGATGGCTGCGCGCATCCGGTCGAGCCCTTCCCGGCGCCGCCGATCGATGCTGTCGAGCACCACGATCGTGTTGTCCAGGGTCATCCCGAGCGCGAAGGCCACCCCCGCGAGCGAGATGACGTTGATGGTGCGGCCGGTCATGGCCAGCCCGAGAATGGCGGCCACCGTGCAGAGCGGAATCCCGATGATGCCGATGAGCGTGGTGCGTCCCGAGCGCAGGAAAGCGAACATCACCAGTGTCGCCAGCGCAGCACCGAGCAACAGGTTGGTCCGTACGTTGTCCAGCGAATCCTGCACGTAGCCCACGTCGTCCGCCGTGAGTTCCAACCGCAGTCCTGCCGGCTCGAGTACCTCCCGGTTGATGACCGGCATGAGATCGAGGAGCGCCTGCTTGATCTGAATCACATTGGCGCCGGCCTCGCGGCGTACGGGCAGGATCAGGACCGGTTTGCCGTTGATCGATGCGCGGAAGGTCGGTTCGGCATGATCGAGAACGACGGTCGCCACATCTCCCAGACGCGTGATTGCATCGCCCCGCCGCTCCAGGATGAGCCCGGAAAGCGCCTCAACGTCATCGAAGCGGCCGATGGTGCGCAACAGATAACGGCGCTTGCCCTGGTCGATGTCACCGGCGGAGAAGTTCCGGTTGCGGGTGCGCAGTGCGTCCCTGACCTGGGTGAGCGTCAGGCCGCGATCGGCGCTGCCGAACAGACCCACGTTCGAGACCCCGGGCACCGACTCCATGCGCGAGCGCACGTTGCGATCGATGAAATCGGCGATCAGATCCATGTCCACCGATTTCGGATTACCCGGGAGCGGCGACACCCGGAAGAACATGAACGAGTTGCTCGAGAAGGCGCTGGCGACCACCTGCGGACGACGAACCGTTTCCGGATACTCGGCCACCTGGTTCAGCGCGTTGTTGACCGCAAGCAGCGCCGCCGTGATGTCGGTATCGAAGGGAAACTCCAGCTCGATCGTTGCCTCGCCAGAGGTCGCGGTTGCCGTCAGTCGCGAGAGATTGGGCACGCGGCGCAGGAACTGCTCCTGCTCGATGAGCACTTCGCTCTCGACATCCTGCGGGCTCGCCCCCGGCCACTGGGTCCGCACCGAGATCGTGCGCGTGTCCAGATCCGGGATCATCTGAACCGGGGTCTGCAGGGCGGCGACCACGCCGGTCAGCAAGGTGGTGCCGCGGGTTCCCGGCCGACCCTGTTCGAGCTTGGCGCGGAGGATGTCCTCGCCGATGACGAAGCTGCCCGACGTGCAGTTGTAGCACAGCACGTCGACGTCCTGCCGCGCCGGCAGGAAGCCGGCCAGGGCCTCGTCGATGTCGTCGGCCATGGCGGCCAGGTTCTCCACCGTGCAGGCCGTGCCCATGCGCATGTGGGTGAAACTCAGGCCCACGCCCGGCGGACACATGGCGGACATCTCGTGCTCGGTCAGCCCGGCATTGGCCACGCAGACGAAGCCGATCCGGCCGCGCGGGAACGGGCCCGCGTCGAAGCGGGGCGAGGGAAACGAGGAATCAGTCACGGGCGGTCAGCACCTCCGGCAGCCAAAGCGCCAGCTCCGGTACCGCGATCAGCAGCAGCACGGTGGCCAGCATCATCACGAACATCGGCGCGGTGGCACGGGCGACGAAGCCGATGTCGCGACCGGTCATGCCCTGTACCAGGAACAGGTTGAAGCCCACTGGCGGGGTGATCAGCGCCATCTCGCCGACCAGCACCACGAACACGCCGAACCAGATCATGTCGATGCCCGCCGCACGCACCAGCGGTTCGACCACGGCGATGGTGAGCACGATCAT
>JAUIAI010000792.1 GCA_030425615.1 Gammaproteobacteria bacterium | reverse complement strand
AGCACCCGCATGTAGGCCTGCAGCGCGTCCGCGAGCACGCCCCTGAGCCTGCAATGACCGACGATTCTGCACCGGCCGCCATCCGGGCTGAAGCACTCCACCATCGCGAAGTCCTCCTCCATCTGGCGAACGACCTCGCCCAGCACGATCTGCTCCGGAGGCAGCACGAGCCGCAGACCACCGCCGCGCCCCCGGGACGTCGACAACCAGCCCCGGGCCGACAATTCCATCACGATCTTCATGAGATGGCTTCGCGAAACGCCGTGAACGCGGGCGATCTCGGCGATCGTCGGCGCCGTCTCCCGCTGCTGGTGGGCGGCGCAGTACATCAGCACCCGCAGTGCGTAGTCGGTCCATTGGGTCAACCGCATCAGGGTCTCCAGCATCGCCCCGGGTCGATCGACGTGCCGGCGCCCAAAAACATTCACTGGCGAGGAATCTTATCGCACAATAGCGGCGCCTCCCGCGCGCATTCCAATGCCCACAAGGGCGTCACCGTCACTCGAGATCATGCTCCCTTCCCAACACACGACCGATCCGGCCCGACAGTGGCTGGCCATGACCGAGGCCGCCGGCCTGCGGCCGCTGCGCATCCGCGGCAGGACACTGCTGCCCATCGTCCAGGGCGGCATGGGCGTGGGCGTATCCGCCTCCGGCCTGGCGTCCGCGGTGGCCCGTCTGGGCGGCATGGGCACGATCTCGGCAGTGGATCTGCGGCGTCGTCACGCGGATCTCATGGCGCAGACGGCCCACCTGGACAAAGAACCCGATGCGCGCGAACGCATCGACGCGGCCAACCTCACCGCGCTCGACCGCGAGATCCGCAGCGCACGCCAGGCCGCGGCAGGCGCCGGCTGGATCGCGGTCAACGTGATGAAGGCGCTCAGCGCCTACCAGGCCTACGTGAAGCAGGCACTGGCGAGCGGCGCGGACGCGCTGGTGGTGGGCGCCGGTCTGCCGCTGGATCTGCCCGAACTCGCACGGGACCACCCCGACGTGGCGCTGATTCCCATCCTGTCCGATGCGCGGGGCGTTCAGTTGCTGGTGCGCAAGTGGGAGAAGAAGGGCCGCCTGCCCGATGCCGTCGTCATCGAGAATCCCCGCCTGGCCGGCGGTCACCTCGGCGCGGCCAAGGTGGCCGACCTTGGCGACTCCCGCTTCGATTTCGAGGTGGTGCTTCCGCAGGTGCGCGAATTCTTCGTGAAGGCCGGCTACGAACGCGAGATTCCGCTCATCGCCGCCGGCGGCATCGACAGTCACGCCGAGATCCTCCGGCTGCAGGGGCTTGGCGCGGCCGGCGTGCAACTGGGCACCGCCTTCGCCGTCACCGAAGAGTGCGACGCCTCGGCCACGTTCAAGCGCATCCTGGCGCAGGCCAGACCCGAGGAGATCGTCGAGTTCGTCAGCGTGGCCGGTCTGCCGGCGCGAGCCGTGCGTACACCCTGGCTGGACAAGTACCTGCGCATCCTGCCGGTGCTGCAGGAGCGTGCCCACGCGAAGAGCAAGTGCAACATGTCGTTCGACTGCCTGCAGCACTGCGGCCTGCGCGACGGCGATGCCGGTATCGGTCAGTTCTGTATCGACCGGCAGCTCGGCCACGCCATGGACGGCGACGCCGATCGCGGCCTGTTCTTCCGCGGCGCGGGGCGCCTGCCGTTCGGTGAACAGATCCGTGGGGTGTCGGATCTGGTTCGGCACCTGCTGACGCCGACCGCGCCCGTCGGCGTCCCCGCGTGACGCCCGGGCGGTCACTGCCGCAGGCGAGACTCACCGGGCGTTCATCCTCGAGGATGCGAATTGCGTTTCATCCACGCCGCCGACATACATCTGGACAGCCCGCTGTCGGGCCTGAGCGCCTATGAGGACGCCCCGGCCGAACGCCTGCGCGGCGCCACGCGCGAAGCGTTCCGACGGCTCGTGGACATCGCGCTCGAGGAGCGGGTGGATTTCCTCGTCATCGCTGGCGACCTCTACGACGGCGACTGGAAGGACTTCAACACCGGCCTGACCTTCTGCCGCGAGATGGGCCGCCTGGACCGCGCCGGAATCCCCGCCTTCGTCCTGTTCGGCAATCACGACGCCGAAAGCCTCATGACGCGCTCGCTGCCCCTGCCGGCGAACGTACGCTGTTTCCCGGCGGACCGTTGCGAGGTCTTCAGGCTGGACGACCTGCGGGTGGCCCTGCATGGCCGCAGCTTCAAGGACCGCGACACCCGTGACAACCTGGTGCGCACCTACACCGACCCCGTTCCCGGGTACTTCAACGTCGGCGTGCTGCACACCGCCCTGGAAGGCAACTACAGCCAGCACGCGGCC
>JAUIAI010000791.1 GCA_030425615.1 Gammaproteobacteria bacterium | reverse complement strand
CCTCTTGTCGGCACCGGTCCTGCGCGTGCCGGCAGCGGGTATGGAAGCGACAGCCCGGCGGCCGGTCGATCGGGCTCGGGATGTCGCCGTGCAGGCGGATGCGCTCGACCGGTTCGTCCGAGTCGTCGGTGAGGACGGCCGACAGCAGTGCCCGGGTGTAGGGGTGGCGCGGATTCCTGAACAGCGTGATGCGGTCTGCCTGTTCGACGATGCGGCCGAGATACATCACCGCGATCTCGTCGCAGATGTGCTGAACCACTGCCAGATCGTGCGAAATGAACAGATAGGTCAGATCGAGCTTTTCCTGGAGGTCGCACAGCAGATTGAGCACCTGCGCCTGAATGGCGACGTCCAGTGCCGAGACCGGCTCGTCACAGACAATGAACTCCGGGTTCAGCGCCAGCGCCCGGGCGATGCAGATGCGCTGACGCTGCCCCCCGGAGAACTGATGCGGGTACAGCTCACGCTGGTTCTGGCGCAGACCGACCATCTCGAACAACTCGGCCACCCGTTCCCGTCTTTCGGTCGGGCTGCCGATACCGTGGATCTCGAGGGGATCAGCGACGATCTCCCCCGCGGTCTGTCTTGGATTCAGCGAGGAATACGGATCCTGGAAAACGATCTGCATGCGCCGGCGAAACGCCAGCATCTCGTCGTCCGATGCGCTGCGAAGCTCGGTGCCATCGAAGAGAATGCTCCCGCCGTTCGAGCCGACCAGCCTGAGCAATGCAAGGCCGGTGGTGGACTTGCCGCACCCGCTCTCGCCGACCAGCCCCAGTGTGCGACCCCGGCGGATCGAGAAGCTCACACCGTCCACCGCCCGGAGCACGGGGCGCGGGCTGAACATGTTCGCTCGCTTGAGTCTGAACTGGACCTCCAGATCGTCGACCCTCAGCAACGGAGCTTCGGTAGAAGTGGAGCTCATACGTTCTCCGCAGCGGTCTTATCCGGATGCGCCAGCCAGCATTTCACCGTCCTGCCCGGCCCGAGCCCGATACTGCCCGGCATCTCCATGCAGACCGGGGCCGCGTGTGAGCAGCGCGGCCCGAACGGGCAGCCTTCCTGCCGGTTGATCAGATCGGGGACCGAGCCGGGAATCTCCGGAAGCGGCTGGCGTACCTGGTCCGGTCGGGTCCTGATCTGAGGCATGGAGCGAAGCAGTCCCCGGGTATACGGATGTTGGGCATCCGTGCGGATCTCCTCGAGCGAGCCTTCTTCGATCTTGTGTCCGGCGTACATGACGAGTACGCGGTCGGCCATTTCGCGCACCGCACCGAAGTCGTGTGTGATCAGAATGATGCTCGTGCCCTTCGTTGCCTGGATTTCCTTGAGCAGATCGAAGATCTGGGCCTGCACCGTGACGTCGAGAGCGGTCGTGGGTTCGTCGGCAATGAGCACCTTCGGATCGCAGGCCAGTGACATCGCGATCATCACCCGCTGGCGCATGCCGCCGGACAGCTGATGTGGGTATTCGTGGATGCGACGCTCCGGAGCCGGGATCTGAACCGTGCGAAGCAGATCGATGCCCTGTTCCAGTGCGTCCCGGCGGCTGACCTGGCGGTGCCTGCGAATGGTTTCGACGATCTGGTTGCCCACGGTGTACACCGGGTTCAGCGAGGTCATCGGCTCCTGAAAGATCATGGCGACATCCTTGCCGCGAATACTGCTGATCCGCTTCTTGCTCGCCTGCAGGAGGTCTTCGCCCTCCAGCAGGACCCGGCCACCACTGATCCGGCCCGGTGGCGATGGGACCATGCGTAGCAACGCAAGTGCGGTCATGCTCTTGCCGCAGCCGCTCTCGCCGATGATGCCCAGCGTCTGGCCGCGTTGCAGTTCGAAGCTCACGCCGGCCAGGATGTTGACCACCCGGCCGCGGACGTCGAAGTCGACGGTCAGATCCTGAACCTGCAGTACGGCTTCGCTGGCTGCGCGCGGGTCGGTCATGTCTTCAGCGTCCCCGCAGCTTCGGATTGAACGCGTCGTTCAGTCCGTCGCCGATCAGCGCGATGCAGAGCACGACCAGAAGGATGGCCAGGCCCGGAAAGGTGACCGTCCACCAGGCGTCGAAGAAAAAGTCTCGCGACAGGCCGATCATCTTTCCCCACGTCATGACGTCCGGGTCGGTCAGTCCGAGGAAGCTGAGTGCGGCCTCGTAGATGATGGTGATGCCTACCCGGAGGGTGATCGCGATCACCAGCGGCGGCATGGCATTGGGCAGGATGACCTGCCGGATGATCCGCCAGTTCCGTGCACCGCTGGCGCGTGCCGCCATGACGAACTCGCGCTCCTTGATCTTCAGGAACTCGGCCCGGGTGAGTCGC
>JAUIAI010000790.1 GCA_030425615.1 Gammaproteobacteria bacterium | reverse complement strand
CCAGGTCCACCGCGAAGCCCTCGCGCTGCATGTCCTTGCCGACCCGGTCGATGGCCTCGCGCGCCCAGTCAGGCAAGCCGTCGTAGCGATCCTTGGTCATCAACAGCGGATGCGCGCTGAAGGCAGCCTCGATGCGGGTGATGTAGTCGACCACCTCGTAGAACTTGCCGAACGAGGTGAACACGTCCTGCAGATACATGCCCTGTACGACGCCCGACTGCAGCCCCTCGTAGAGTGAAGCCCAGTCGTAGGGAATCGGCGCCGCTCCCCAGGCCTTGATCAGATTGAACTCGACAGGGCTCTTCGTGACGCGGATCTTCAGACCCTTGAGATCGTCCGGTACGCGCACCTCGCGCTCGGTATTGACCATGTTGCGAAAGCCCCCCACCGGCACGAGCGCGATGACATGCATGCCCATCTCGGCGCGGGCGCGGTCCGAAAGCTCCCTGGCCAGCCAGTCGTTGAGGATCTTGCTGGCGGCATCCTGACCCTCGAAGATGAACGGCAGGTTGATGACGTCGAAGGTGGTTCCAAAGGCACCGACGTTGCCGCTGGACACCGTGGCGATGTCGATCTGGCCGAGGCCGAGCTGCTCGACGCAGGAGTGCTCGCTGCAGAGCGAGCCACGATCATGGATGACGAGTTCCATGCGCCCGTTCGTGTACTCCTTGAGCTTGGGCGCCATGAGCTCGAACGCCAGCTTGCCGAGCCCGTAGGTGCGCTGACCGGCCGTGCCCAGCCGCAGGGTGATCTCCGGTTCCGCCAGCGCGTTCGATGCGAGCATTGCCGAAAGAACGCCGCCGACCGCGAGCTTTCCTAGTGTTCCCCGCAGGGATGTGAACAGTTTCATGGGAAGTCCTCCTCTGGATTGACGGAGCCGCGACGAGCGCGACCTCAGTGTGATTCGTCGACCGGGCTCTGCCCGACTCTCTCCGGATGGCGGATGGCCTCGATAATGGCCAGAACCGCGGCCAGGACGACCAGGAAGCCGGCGATCGGCAGGATCATCATCGGCACCGACTTGGGCAGGTTGCCCAGTTCCCAGTAGGCCCCGAGGATCCGCGACGCCGCCTGGTAACCGGGCCAGAGCATCAGTACACCCACCAGCCCGAAAAGACCGGTCCAGAGTTGCCAGAGCAAGCGGCGCGCGCGCGGCGAGATGAACTGATGCACCGCCTCCATCGCGATGTTGCTGCGCTCGCGAACCGCCAGGGCGAAGCCCAGCATCACCATCCAGATGTTGGCAAACATGGTGAGCGTGTCGCCCCAGAACGGCGGCGCCAGGAACACGGTGCGCATCACCACGGTGTAGGCGACGAACAGCACCATCAGCGCGAGCATCGTCGCGCACAGTGCCGGCAGCACGCGGCGCAGCAGGACGTCGCCGATGACGGAGAAGACACGCAGGGCCCCCATCTCAGATCAGTCCGAACAGACGCGGCAGCGCCAGGGTCAGCGGCGCGATGAACAGCATCAGCACGAGCATCAGGACCTCGACCAGGAGAAAGGGAACCAGCACGATCGCCGTGCGCTCCAGGCGCCCTCCCGCGATCGCGTTCGCCGTGAAGTAACAGACGCCCACCGGCGGCGTGACCGTGCCGAGAAGGAATCCGACGACCACAACGAGTGCTGCCTGCACCGGTTCGAACCCGACCGCTTCGCAGGCCGGGATCAGCATCGGCCCAAGCACGATGATGTTGGCCGCCGCGTCCAGGAACATGCCGGCGACCAGGATGACCGCCAGCAACGCCATCGCGAACGCCAGACGGCTGTCCGAGAAGGTCATCAGCCAGTTCTCGAGCAGGTCCAGTGCGCCCAGGCGGGCCAGCAGCCACGAGAACGGCCCGGCCGCGGCGACGATGACGAATACCGAGGCCGACAGGCGCACGCTGCGGCCGAGCGCGCCACCGAGGCCGCGAAGGTCAACATCGCGGTAGAAAAGGAAACCGAGAGCCAGCGCGACCAGCACGGTTATCGCTCCGGCCTCGACGGAACTGAACCAGCCCCCGAAGATTCCCACCACCAGGACCACGGGTACGAGCAGCGCCAGAATGGCCCCGCGCAGAGCATCGAACAGTGCACGAAGACTGAACGGCTCGTCGCCCCGCTCGTGCCCCTGCACGACCGCGAACACCCAGGCGACGCCCATGAGCATGAAGGCGATCAGCAGGCCCGGAATGATGCCGGCCGCGAACAACGCGCCCACCGACAGATTCGCGGCACTGGCGAGCACGATCATCGCGATGCTCGGCGGGATGATGCCGCCAATGGTGGACCCGATGGCCGTGACCGCAGCCGCGTAGGCGCGCGAATAGCCACGGCGG
>JAUIAI010000789.1 GCA_030425615.1 Gammaproteobacteria bacterium | reverse complement strand
GGTGGGGGCGGGGGCGTCCTGCACCGGCGCGGTAGTAACCCGCGAGGACGGCGAGGGCACCGGGGCTGGAGCGGCGCTGGCGACGCCTTCCACGTAGCCGAGAACGGTCTTGTTGACGCGCAGCTGGGTCCAGCGTCCACGCAGGCCGGTGATCTCAATTTCGTCGGTCTTCGCGCTGGTCGTTAGCACGGGCGAATCGGATTTGGCCGCGGTGTGCAGCGGCGAACCCGGTTTCACGTTGAGTTCCTTGTCGATGAAACGGTTTTCCACAAACACCTCATGCGGACCGGCCAAAGTGACAGCGATCCAGCCGGGGGCGGCGGGAGCGGACCGGACCTGAGTGGGGAGACGTTCGCCGGGTTCGACGGCGTGGAGATCCACGGCGCCAACGGCTACCTGCTCGAGCAGTTCCTGCAGAGCCGCAGCAACCAGCGCACGGACGCGTACGGCGGCTCCATCGAGAACCGGTGCAGGCTCATGCTGGAAGTGACGCGCGCGGTGCTCGATGTCTGGGGCCCGGAACGCACGGGCATCCGGCTCTCGCCCTACGGCATCGCCAACGACAGCGGCGAGGACGAGCCGATGCCGCTCTATTCGCATCTGGTGGGCGAACTGGACAAGCTGGGTCTGGCCTACCTGCACCTGATCGAACCCCGTGCCAGCGGCGCGGGTCAGCGCGAGGTGGACAACCAGGGTGTGCCGTCGGCCGCCGTGCTGTTCCGGCCCATGTGGCGCAACACACTCATTGCGGCCGGCAACTTCAAGCGCGACGGCGCCAACGACATGATCGCGAACGGCGACACCGATGCCGTGGCCTTCGGCCGCCTGTTCATCTCGAACCCGGACCTGCCGACACGCCTGCGCGTCGACGCGCCGCTGACCCCGTACAACCGGGCCACGTTCTACGGCGGGGGCGAGGAAGGCTATCTGGACTATCCGACGCTCGAGGCGGGCGGGTAGCAGCCGCTGGCGATCGTCGACACAAGCCGCCCATCGGCTGTGGGGAGCGTTCTGAGCACTTGCAACACCTGCGTCGGGCTCAGTCGAGCCGCGCCTCGAGACCGGGCGGCGCCCCTTCGAAGATGAAAGGATTCAGAAAGACACGTTTCGAGAGCAACGAGCGATCCACCTGGCTCAGTCCGGCCTCGCGACACACCTTCGACCAGGCGGCTCGCAGCCGGCGAATCTGCCCGGCGATCAGGTTGGTGGCTTCGTCAGTGCCGAGCAGAAAATGTGGCGCGGCCGCCAGGCAGGTTGCAATCCTGCTCGTGCGGTCCTGGCCGGTGATCAGCATGGCCTGGGAAGCGGCGTTGCCGGTTCGCAGTTGCGGGCAGATGTCGTATGCAGGTGTCAGCGATAGCTGGCGACCATCCCAGAACGCGGCGTGATTCCTGGCGTGATCGTCGGTGTTACCACAGAGAACGTTGAACACCAGCCGGCCGTACAACTCCGCCAGCGTCTGCTTCGGCCGCGTGAAGCGGTGCCGGACGATCTCTGCAAGATCCGCGTAGCTGGCATAGCGTGCCATCAGTTCGTCAAGGCCGAACAACGTCAGTGCCGACACCATTGCCCGGCGATGCCAGCCGTCGTCGCTGGGAACGCGGTCGAAGCGCTCGACCAGGAGCACGTCGCGGCCCGCAGAACGCACGAGCTCCACGGAGGCCACCGTGAGCCCGACCTCCGCGGCAAGGCGCATGGCAACGAACTCGGCCTTGACGACGTTCAGGGTGTCGGAGCTCGACGAGAACTTGGCAATCAGCTTGCGTGTGCCGTCATCGATCATGGCCTTGGGTCTTGCGCCGCCGAGCGAACTGCCATGGAACAGCGCCTGGTCCAGGCCGGGTTCGAGCGCGATGCCCTTGTCCACTTTCTCTGCTGCCTGCAAGAGCGATTGGAGGCTGGCTCCGACCGGATCGCGGGAGAAGTAGTGTTCCGGCGAGGCCTGGAAATCGAGCGCGCCGGTTCTGTCCGAGCCTGATTGCAGCAGGTAGGTCAGCTCGTCAAGCTGGGCCGGGTCGGCTGGGACGTGGTGCATGGCCCGCGCGGCCCCGGCTTCGACGAAGTGGCCGCCGCCTTCGAGCGCCACGCCCCGGCGGGCTAGCCGGCTCCGCCCGTGCCGCCCTTGCGCGGGACGCGGCGATGGGCTAGCCAACCGCCGACCCGGCACATTTTCGGCGGTTGGCGCATGGCCTTCGATCTCACGGCCTTCTTCGAGTCCGAACTGGACGAGCATCGCGCGGTGCTCGAGGCGACGCGCCGCGACCTGGCGCCGGCCTTCGCCGCGCTGGTCGCGGTCTGCGCCGAGAGCCTGCGCGGCGGCGGCA
>JAUIAI010000788.1 GCA_030425615.1 Gammaproteobacteria bacterium | reverse complement strand
CGACCAGCATCGCCGCGATGACTGCCTCCAGGCGTTCGGCATAGACTGCCCGGCCGGCAAGTGCGCCGGGATCGATCAGGATGAAGACCTGGCCGAGTCGCGGACGGTTGCCCTCGTCCTCGAAGAACGAGTCGGCCTCGGCGCCGAAGCAGGCTCCCGTCAGAGTCACGGCCAGCAGTTCGATGAGCAGGGCGATCATGCCGCCCTTGGCGCTACCGCCTGCCGCTCCAAGGGGGAGCATGCTGCCGGCCAGCGCGGCCGCTGCGTCGGTCGTGGGCTGGCCGTGGGCGTCCAGCGCCCAGCCCTCCGGGATGGCCTCGCCGCGGCGCGCGGCCAGCGCGATGCGGCCACGGGCGACCTCCGACATCGACAGGTCGATGACCAGCGGGTCCGCGCCCGGGCGCGGGAATACCGCCGCGAGCGGATTCGTGCCCAGGATCGGCCGGCGGCCGCCGGGGACGGGCATGGCCGCGGGCGAGTTGCCCAGAGCCAGTCCGACGAGACCGGCTTCCACGGCAGGCAGCAGATGGTGCGCGGCAACCCCGAAATGATGACTGTTGGTGATGGCCGCTACCGCGATGCCCTGAGCGTCGACCCGGTCGGCCGCCGCCCGGACTCCGAGCGCGCAGGCCGCGAACGCCAGACCGTCGTCGGCATCGACCAGCACGGCGCCGGCCCGTTCGTGACGGATCACGGGGTGGGCGTCGCCCCGCGCGCGGCCGTTGCGCAGAAAGGTGGCGTACTGCGGAACCCGCGACAGACCGTGGGAGGCCAGCCCCTCGGTTTCGGCGCGGACCAGCGCGGCGGCGGTGGCCCGGGCGTGCAGCGGGGAGGCGCCGGCCGCCCCCAGGGCATCCGCCGCCAGGGTCGTGGCTTCGGCGATCGACAGCGTGCGGGAATCGGGCATCGGCTCGGGAGCGGCGTTCAGGACAGCACGATATCGTACTGTGAGTGCGCATACAGGCTCTCCACCTGCAGACGGATCGGCTTGCCGATGGATTCGCCGAGCAGTGCCAGCGGCTGCGATTCCTCGTCCAGGAAGAGGTCCACGACGGCCTGCGAGGCGATGATTCGGAACTCGCGCGGGTTGAACTGGGCGGCCTCGCGCCGGATCTCGCGAAGGATCTCGTAGCACACGCTCTGCGCGGTCAGGACCTCACCGGAACCGGCGCAGGCGGGGCAGGGTTCGCAGAGCAGGCGGGACAGCGACTCACGGGTGCGCTTGCGGGTCATCTCGACCAGGCCGAGCGAGGTGAAGCCGCTGACGGTCACGCGCGTGCGGTCACGTTGCAGCGCGCGCTGGAGCTCCTGCAAGACTGTGTCGCGATGGCCGGCGTCACTCATGTCGATGAAGTCGATGATGATGATGCCCCCGAGATTGCGCACCCTCAGCTGTCGGGCGATGGCGTGCGCGGCCTCGAGATTGTTCTTGAAGACCGTGTCGTCGAAGTTGCGCCCACTGACGAAGCCGCCGGTGTTGACGTCGATGGTGGTCAGGGCTTCGGTCTGTTCGATGATCAGGTAGCCACCGGACTTGAGCTCGACCCGCCGCGACATCGCGCGGGCGATGTCGTCCTCGACGCCCTTCATGTCGAACAGCGGGCGCTCGCTCGAGAACTGACGCAGCCGGGGAAGGAGTTCCGGCGTATAGGCTGCCGCGAATGCCTTCAGGTGGTCGTGCACATCGGGTGAATCGACGAAGATCTGCGTGGTCGCCGCCGTGGCGATGTCGCGCAGGCTTCGCTCGGCCAGGCTCAGCTCCTGATAGAGGAGCATCGGTGCCGAGCGTTCGCGCGTGTTGTCCAGGATCTCCTTCCAGCGCTTGCGCAGGTAGGCGATGTCCGAGGCGAGTTCCGCCTCCGAGGCATCCTCTGCCGAGGTGCGCACGATGAATCCGCCTTCTTCCTCCTCCGGCACCAGACGCTGCATGCGCTCGCGCAGCTGGCTCCGTTCGACCTCGTCGCCGATCTTCTGCGAAATGCCGATATGCGGATCCTGGGGCAGATAGACGAGCAGACGCCCGGCGATGCTGATCTGCGTGGTCAGGCGGGCGCCCTTGGTTCCGATCGGGTCCTTGAGCACCTGTACCAGGAGCACCTGACCCTGGTACAGCAACTTCTCGATCGGTGTCTGGACATCCTTGCCGCGCGCCTGCCAGATGTCGGTGACGTGCAGGAATGCCGCGCGCTCCAGCCCGATGTCGATGAAAGCCGACTGCATGCCGGGAAGCACTCTGGCGATCCGGCCCAGGTAGATGTTGCCCACAAGGCCGCGGCTGGAGGCGCGCTCGATGTGCAATTCCTGCAGAGCGCCCTGCTGCATCAG
>JAUIAI010000787.1 GCA_030425615.1 Gammaproteobacteria bacterium | reverse complement strand
CGCCTCCGATCCCGGCGACGATGCGCCAGATCGAGAGCCAGAAGAAGTCGCGTGTCAGGCCGCTGGCGAAGAGCGCCGCGGCCAGCACGACCATGCCTGCGACGAAGAGGCGCTCGGCCCCCACCCGCCGGATGACGGCCAGCGCGAGGACCGCCCCCAGCAGGTAACCGATGGCATTGGCGGTGTTGATCCAGCCGGCCTGCGCATAGCTCCAGCCGAGATCGGACCGCATGGCCGGCAGCACGAGCCCGTAGGCGAACCGGGCGAACCCGTTGCTCACCACGGTTCCCAGCGCGAGCCCGGCCACCAGCCACCACGAGCCGCTGGTTTCCGTCTCAGCCGTCGTCAACGCGGACACCCGCTCGTCATGGCCGCGGGACCCGTTCCGACACGCGCCCGGATGCCGCCGTGTCATGTACACCCGGGACCATGGCGGGCGCCGCGGACTCCTCCGGCAGGATCCCCATCGCCTCGAACGCGGCCACGTCCTGTCGGGCGGCGTCGGCCCGGGCGCCGACCATCTCGCGTCGCTGACGCAGCGCCGTACGGCGCGCTTCCAGAACGTCGATGTAGCCGACCAGCCCGGCCGCGTAAAGGGAGCGCGACTGTTCGAGCGCCGCGTCGGCCGCCACCAGGCTCTCCGAAAGCCGATCGATACGGGTGACGATACCCGCACCGGTCGCCAAAGCGTCCTCCACCTGCCCCAGGGCCTCGAGCAACGTCCGGCGGTACACCTGCAACGCTTCGCGCAGGCGCGATTCGGCCGCGCTGACGCCCGCGCGTCGCGCGCCCCCGTCGAACAGCACCCCCTCCAGGACCGCCGCGATCGCCGCATTAACGCGATCGAACACCGATGCACCCGAACTCAGCGCCAGTACGCCCTGAAGACTGAGCGTAGGCAGCAATTCGGCACGCGCCACGCCGACGTCGGCGGCCGCCCCGATCACGGCCTGCTCGGCGGCCCGCAGGTCCGGACGCATGCGCAGCAGGTCCACCGGCAGCAGGTCGGGCGCGTCGCCGGCCAGCCCCGGAACGGCGACCGCGTTCTCGTCGAGCGCCGACAGCATCCGGGACTCGCGACCGCGCGCGGTGTCGGCACCCTCCGCCAGCGCCCCGGCGCCGCGACCGCGCCCGACCCCGGCATCCGAGGGCTGCCGGGCGGCGAACGGCGGCTCGCCGGCCAGCACCCGGAGCGCGTTGTGTGCCAGCCGGCGGCGGATGGCCGCGCCGGCGCGCTCAGCGGCCACCGCAGCGATCTCGGCACGGGCGCGATCGGCATCGAGCCGTGGCGCCAGGCCGGCGTCCACCCGGGCGAGCACGACGGACAACGCCTCTCGCTGCACGCGTTCGGCCGCCGTCAGCAGGGACAGATCGGCCTGGGCCTCACGCCACTCGATCACCGCACGCGCCGTGGTGGCGGCCACACCGAGCCTGGCGGCCCGAACGAGGTCGACCCTTCTAAGGACTTCGGCCGCGGCGGATCGCTCGGCCTGCCGCCGCGCGCCCCAGAGATCGAGCGTCCAATCGGCCTCCAGGCGGCCCCGGGGCTGGGCGCCGGCCGCTCTGGAGCCGAGCGTCGAGCCTGTCTCGGTCTCCGTCGAGACCACGGCGGTCACCTGCGGCCAACGCGCCGCGCCGGCCTGCCGGAAGAGCGCCTGCGCCTGAACGAGCCGCTCGCGGGCGATCTCGATGTCGGGGCTCGCGGCCAGCGCCCGCTCCACCCAGGTGCCGAGCGCCGGATCGTCGAAATGCCGCCACCAGGACGGTGCGGCGGGCGCGGACCGCCCCCCGGCCCCGGCGCCGTCCGCGCGCCCGGGCGCGTCCGTGAAACGATCGTCACGCGTCAGCCCGAGATCCGGCAGCGCCGGCCGGGGCACGGGCACCGTGCACGCGGACAACGCGATCGCGAGCGAAACCGCGACGGCGC
This sequence comes from Gammaproteobacteria bacterium, assembly GCA_030425615.1. GTDB lineage: Bacteria > Pseudomonadota > Gammaproteobacteria > Burkholderiales > Burkholderiaceae_E > JAUIAI01. Next base: position 400 of record JAUIAI010000787.1, on the reverse strand, counting down.
GCGACCCGGCGTGCGTCATCGGCCCCCTTCCCGTTCGCCGGCCGACGCCTCTGCCAGTTCGCGCGCCAGGCGCTCGCCCTCGCGTGCCCGCGGTCTGGAGAAGCGCGCGAGCCCGGCGTAGAGGACCGGCGTGAGCACCAGCGTGAACAGCACCGAAAGCATGAGCCCGCCGAAGATGATGATGCCGATGGCGAAGCGCGCCTCGCTCCCCGCCCCGGTGGCCAGCAACAATGGCATCGCCCCCAGCGCCGTGGAGGACAGCGTCATGAGAATGGGCCGCATGCGGGTGGCCGCCGCCTCGCGGGCCGCTTCGACCACGCCCAGGCCCCGGTCGCGCAACTGGTCGGCGAACTCCACCATGAGAATGCTGTTCTTGGACATGACGCCGACCAGCAGCAAC
>JAUIAI010000786.1 GCA_030425615.1 Gammaproteobacteria bacterium | reverse complement strand
ACGCGGCACTACCCGGATATCCGGCTCGTCTACTGGGCGGGCGGCAATCCGTATCACCACCATCAGGACCTGAACCGGCTCGAGCGTGCGTGGCAGCGCCCCGAGACCATCGTGGTGCAGGATCCGATGTGGACGGCCACCGCGCTGCGCGGCGACATCGTGTTGCCGGCATCGACGTCGCTGGAGCGCAATGACATCGCCGGGAACCGGCGGTGCGACATGGTCGTCGCGATGAAACGCGTCATCGATCCCGTCGGCGAGTCGCGTGCGGATTTCGAAATCTTCGCGGCGCTGGCCGGTCGGCTCGGTGTGGGCGAGGCGTTCACCGAGGGCCGTGACGAGATGGGCTGGATCCGCAAGACCTACGAGCTGACCCGCGAAGACGCGCGCAAGAACCATGCGTTCGAGATGCCCGAATTCGACGTCTTCTGGTCGGAAGGGGTCGCCCAGATCCCGGCCGTGGACGATTACACCTTCCTGGCGGAGTTCAGGGCGGATCCACGAAGCGCACCGCTGAACACCGAGAGCGGACGCATCGTTCTGGGAAGCGACTTGCTGGCCGGCAAGGCCTATGCGGATTGCAAGGCGCATCCGGCCTGGATCGCACCGACGGAATGGCTGGATGAGCAGGCTCAGGGCGAAGGAAGGTTTCATCTGCTCACGCCGCAGCCCGAAGGGCGCTTGCACAGCCAGCTCGTTCATGCCGGGCCGAGCGCAGGGCGAATGCCCGACGGGCGGGAGCGGCTTCGCATCCACCCGGATGACGCCTCGACGCTGGGCCTGCAGGCCGGCGGTCTCGCGCGTCTGAGCAACTCCAGGGGCGCCTGTCTGGCGGTGGTCGAACCGTACGACGGAATCCGCCGCGGTGTGGTCGCGTTGCCCACCGGAGCCTGGTGGACGCCTGGCGCCGATCCCGCCGATCCGGATCTTTCGGGCAATCCCAACGTCCTCACGCTCGACGTCCCCACGTCAACGTTCGGTCAGGGGTGCGCCGCGCAGACCTGTCTGGTCAGCATTGAACCGTATACGGAAGACGCCCCGGCCGCGGCGGCCGCTTACGATGCCGCGCTGGCCACACTCATCGCCACCGACGGCTCGGCGGCGGACTGACGCTCAACTGAGCGACAGGGTGGCGAGCAGGGCGACGGTGACGAGCACCGCCTGAATCGGCCCCCAGGGCAGGTCCTCGGCCCTCTGGGTGCGTAGAAAGCGCTGGCGTTCTGCGAAGCCTCGGTCGTCCATGGTCCATCTCCGTGAAACGGGTCGTGGATGCGGGTGCGCCATCCAGTCCGGATGTCGCGCACCCGCTGCCGAAACTTTAAGCAAAGTTCGTTCCCGTCTCAGGGGGCACGGCGAAACCGCATCGCGGTCAGGCCGCGCGGCGAATCTCGCGCGGTGCGGTTCGAATGTTCTGGAAGACCGGCGCGTCGAGCGTCGACTGCACGTCGAGTGAGCCGCCTTGCGTGAGCAATGTGTTTGCGTAGCGCTCGATGCTTTGCATCTTCACGTCCTCGTAGCCGCGAACCTCGTCGACCATTTCCAGGATCCCGACGAGTTCGTCGTAACGGGACGGCTCAATCTGGGCAACCGCCCGCTGGGTCAGGGCCTCGTAATGGGCGAGCAGCGCGCGTTCGGCCCCACGAACACGGGTGCGGGAGAAGACGTCGAGTGGGCCGCCACGGAGCCGTCGTGCCGCGCACAGCAGCGCTAGGACCGGCCTGAACCAGGGGCCGAACCGGACCTTGTTCCCGAATCCCAGCCGACGCAGGAAGGTGGGGTGCAGGTGCCAGGTCACCCGCGCGCCCGGTCCGAAAAGGGCTGCGATGCGTGCCCGCTCGGCGTCGTCGAGGAGCAGCCGCGCGACTTCGTACTCGTCCTTGACGGCCATCAGCTTGTAGAGGTTGCGTGCGACCGCGGTGGAGAGCTCGGAGCGCCCGCCGACCTTGTCGACCTCGGCCCGTCGCACCTCGGCGATCCTGTCCACGTAGCGGTGGGCCAGTGGCGCTCCCTGGTACGCGATCAGTTCGGCGGCGCGCGATTCGACGATGCGACGCAGCTCGCCGGCGCCGTCCACGGCCTCCACCCGGGCCCTCAGGTCCTCGGGCAGGCCGGTGCGCCCGGGGATGGGGATCACGTCCGCCGCCGGTCGGGCGGCCTGTTCGACCCGATCGCGGTCCACGACCCAGAGCCGCCCCCAGCGGAAGGCATCCAGGTTCATGTCCACCGCCCGACCGTTCAGTCGGATGGCTTCTTCGATGGCATCCGCAGGTATTGGCAGCGCCCCGGTCTGCACGGCAACGCCGACCAGCAGCAGGTTGCTCGCCATGTGGTC
>JAUIAI010000785.1 GCA_030425615.1 Gammaproteobacteria bacterium | reverse complement strand
GCCGTGTTGTCCGGATGGATGTCCACGTACTCGGGCTCGGGGTCGCCCGCGTAGAGCGCGCGGGTTCCCCTGAGATCGACGGTGCGGGTGGTCCACGCCGATGGCTCACCGATGAGGTCCACCACGACCAGCATGCCGGCGGGCAACTGAGGCGGGTAGCCATCGCCGAGATCCTCGTCGCGTTCGTTCTCGATGACGACTGCGGCGTAGCGGCCGTCCGGGCTCACGGCGACCGAATCGGGTTGGCCACCCACGTCGATCCGGGCGATCTCCGAGCGCGTGGCGATGTCGACGACCGCCAGCGCACCACTGACCAGAACGAAGTCCGAAGAGGTGTTCACGCCGACGAGGGCATAGCCGTCCCTGACCGCGACCGACGTCGGTTCGCCGTTCATCGCGAGGGTGCCGAGCGCAGCCGGACGGGCGGGGTCGGTGATGTCGACGAAGCCGATGGATTCGTCGGGGCTGTTCGTGTAGATGAGGGTGCCGCCGTCCTTGCTCGCCGCGACGATCTCAGCCGACGTCGAAGCGTCGGATTCGCAGCCGTCCGGCGTCTGGGCGCAGACGCTGAAGACCGCGATACGGTTGAACTGGCCCGGCGTACGGGTCACCGAATCGGCCGCGACCTCGGTGTCGGCCGCCACGGGCGAGTCGCTGTCGCCGCAGGCGGCGAGGGATGCAGCGATCGCCGCTGCGATAAGGGTACGGGTGAACGGCCGCCGCAGGGTCGGCTTCGGGCTCATGCGTTTTCCTCCGCGTCCGGGCCGGGCGGCCGGCGGACTTCTTCATGTTGTCTGGGAACAGGAAGCGCGAGCCTAGCCAGCGAGTGTGACGGTTGGATGTCGGAGCCGGGGTCGCCGGCGGGTGCCGGTCCCGAAAGGACGATCTGCGCCGGGCCCGGGGCTGCGGCCAGCGGATGGGTCGGGGGCAGGGCGGGCGGATCGTCTGAGGCATAGGCCGACACGATCACCTCTGCCGGCAGGGGCGCCAGTCCGTGGGCCAGCCGTGCCCGGTTGCACTGATCATCACCCAGCGCCACTTCGCGGCAGCACGTTGGGTGCGTGCCGTGGATCGCACAACTCACCCGTTCACCGGGGACGCCGGCCAGGGCGATGCATCGCAGGGGGGCGGCCATCGTTCCGCGCATCGCCACCTCGTGCAGGCGCAGCGGCTCGGTCAGTTCGACCGGGACCCGGCCGTCGGGGTGAGCAGTCGTCTCGGACCAGTGAAACGCGACGCGATAGCTCATGCAGCACACGCCGCAGCTCAGGCAGGGGTTGTCCATCGGGGAGGCACCAGTTCGTGCAGCGGATCGCTCGCGGGGGCTGCGCAACGGTCGGTCGGCCACCCCGAGGGCTCCGGGAGTCCGGGAGTCTCGCGGGGCGGAGTCGAGCCACGGCCCGGTCCGTGACCGGGCCTGAGGGTCATCCGTCGTTCATGGGTGCGGTATCGCCGATCAGGGTGAGCACGACCGAGCGCCGGTGGGGCGACGTCCGGTGCTCGTACAGGTAGAGCCCCTGCCAGGTGCCGAGCAGGAGCCGGCCGTCCGCGAAGGGCACGGACAGGCCGGGCCCGGTCAGCATGGTGCGTGCGTGCGCGGCCATGTCGTCATCGCCTTCGTCGTCGTGCGTATAGGCGGGGTCACCGTCGGGGGCGAAACGAGACAGAACGGTCTCGAGGTCGCGATGCACACGGGGGTCGGCGTTCTCGTTGATCAGCAGCGAGGCGCTCGTGTGCCGCACGAAGACGTGGGCGAGGCCGACGCGAAGCGATGCGCCGGACAGCGCCCGGTTCACTTCGTCCAGGATCGGCGTCGTGCCCCGGCCCCGGGTGCGGAAAGCGAGATGGAACTGCTCGACCATGGATGGCGCGCGGCGCGGTGGCCGCCCCCGGGGTCAGATACCGAGCGCACAGATGGCGTCGGCCAGCACGCGGTAGCCCGCGACGTTCGCGCCCCGGACGTAGTCGACCCGGCCATCGACTTCGCCTTCCGCGACGCATTTGTCGTGGATATTACACATGATCTGACGCAGATCGTCGTGCAGCAGGGCGCGGGGCAGGGGTCGGTTCTGCGCGTTCTGCATCATCTCCAGCCCGGACATGGCCACGCCGCCGGCGTTCGAGGCCTTGCCGGGCGCATAGCTCAGCCCGGCATGGTCCACGGCGCGTTGCGCGGCAGCCGTCAGCGGCATGTTCGCCCCCTCGGCGATCAGCCTGCAGCCGCCGTTCACGAGTGCCTGCACATCGTTCTCGTCCACCTCGTTCTGGGTCGCGCAGGGTAGTGCGATGCCGCAGCTGACCAGGGACCAGGGTTTGAGACCCTCGTGGAAGCGCCGGCCCGC
>JAUIAI010000784.1 GCA_030425615.1 Gammaproteobacteria bacterium | reverse complement strand
GGGAATGCGTATGCCTTCCTCCGCACCAGCGTCCTCGACGGCGACGGGCGGCTCATCGGCCGCCGCCACCGACGCCTCGGCCGGGTTGCCGTTCGAACGGGCCCGGCGCACGCGTCAGTTCTGGACCCTCTGCGCCGCCCAGTTCATGTTCTTTCCGTCGCTGATGACCGTGCCGGTGCACGTCGTGGCCCATGGGACCGATCTCGGATTCAGCGCGCAGCGCGCGGCCATGGTCCTCGCGGTGATCGGCGGTGTCAGCGTTCTGGGACGTCTGCTCGTGGGCGGCTTCGTCGACCGCATCGGTGGGCGCAACGGCTACCTGATCTGCTTCGGCGCGCTCGTCGTGAGCCTGCTCGGCCTGCTGGTCATCGACGCTCCCGCGTGGCTCTTCGCTTTCGCTCCGCTGTACGGATTCGCGCACGGGGGATTCTTCACCGTGGTCTCTCCGACCATCGCCGAACTCTTCGGGGTCAGGTCGCACAGCACGATCTTCGGCATCGTGCTGTTCTGCGGCACGCTCGGCGGCGCGATCGGGCCGTTGCTGGCGGGGGCGATCTACGACGCCGGCGGCAGTTACCAGCCTGCGTTCGTGATCCTCACCGCGCTGGCCGTCCTGGGGCTGGGTCTGGTCTCGACGCTTCGGCCACTGCCGGGTGCCGCCGGGTCCCCCTGACGTGGCGCGTGTCTCGCGGTCCAGGGCGCGCCGGGAAGTCCGATCGCGCCGGAAGAAGTGAACGGCCTCAGTGCAACGCGTTCGAGCCCGGCGCGGCTCCGTGTTCGAACAGCAGCCGGCTGTCGAGAGCATCGAACGCGTAGTTCGCGTTGCAGTACTCGCAGCTCACACTGACGGACCCCTGCTCCGCGACGATGTCGGCGACCTCTTCCGGGCCCAGCATCCGGAGCATGCGTGCCACGCGTTCGCGCGAACAGCTGCAGGCGAAGCGCACGCGCCGCGTGTCGAGCGCGCGAACCGGTTCCTGCCAGAAAAGGCGATGGATGACCTGCTCGGCGGTGCTTCCGAGGATCTCGGGAGCCTTCAGCGTGTCGCCCAGGTGCTGGACCCGGTTCCAGATGTCCGGGTCCGCGGGCGCGGCGTCGCCTCCGTCCTGGGCCGGGAGCTGCTGCAGCAGCAGCCCTGCTGCGCGGCGACCGTCCGCCGCGAGCCACAGGCGCGTGGGGAGTTGCTCCGAGCGGGCCATGTAGCGCTCGAGTGCTCCGGCGATCGATCCACCTTCGAGCGGAACGATGCCCTGGTAGGCCGAGCGGCCTTCACGCTGCGGGTCCAGCGTGACCACGAAACGGGCCTGACCCGAGGGATCGAGCAGATGCATCAGATCGTCCGTTTCGGCCGGCCACGACGGCGAACGTGCCGCCTTGAGCACGGCGCGGAACCGGCCGTCGGCCTGACACTCCACGACCACGAGCTTGGCCGGACCCAGGCCGCCGACGATCTGGGCGGTGAGGCTGCCCCCGGACTTGAGCGTCGCGGTGAGCAGCAGGCTTGCGGCCGTCAGTTCGCCCAGAACGCGGGAAGCAAGCGGTGGAATGGCGTGCCGGCCCAGCACCTCGAGCCAGGCGTCGTCGAGATCCAGCCATTCGCCGCGCACGCGCGATCCGATCATGAATCGGGTGAGTCGGTCGGTCATCGGTTCGGCTTCGGGGGACAGGGAGGGGAGGGAGGCTTCATCAGAGCTCGCGCAGAGCCTCCCGATAGCGGCGGGCCCGCGCGACATAGGAATCGGCGCTCATCTGCAGGCGCGCGACCTCGTCATCGGTGAGCGTTCGCACGACCTTTCCCGGCGAACCCAGCACCAGGGAACGCGGCGGAATCTCCTTGCCCTCGGTGACCAGGGCGCCCGCGCCGATCAGCGAATGCTCGCCGACGATCGCGCCGTTCATGATCACGGCCTTGATGCCGACCAGCGATCCGTTTCCGATGCTGCAACCCTGCAACATGGCCAGATGTCCGACCGTGACGTCCTCGCCGACCGTGAGCGGATGCCCGGTGTCGACGTGCATGACGGTGTTTTCCTGGATGTTGCTGCGCGCCCCGATCCGGATCGGCTCGTTGTCGCCCCTGACGATCACACCGAACCAGAGGCTGGCTTCGGCACCCACTTCGACCTGTCCGGCAACGTGCGTGCCGGGCGCGAGGTAGGCGGTCGGGTCGATCCTGGGCGAGAGGGGCCCGAGTGCGTAGACTGTCATCTGTGAAATCCGGTTCGAGAAGGAGCGCGTGTGGCCGCGCATCGTCGGGCCGAGTGTAAGCGAATCCATCCCGTGGGCTCCGAACCGTCGCCGGTCGCGCGGGAATGCCGCACTCCTGATCTCTTCGTCCGATGAC
>JAUIAI010000783.1 GCA_030425615.1 Gammaproteobacteria bacterium | reverse complement strand
CGTTGAAGTCGCCCATCACGATCACCGGTGTGTCTGGGCCGATGAGGTCCTCGAGCAGCAGCTGGCGCAACGCCGCCGCCTCCGCGGCCCTGATCAGCAACGTGCGCAGGTGTGCGCGACCCTCGATCACGGGGTCGTCGAGGTCTTCTCCGGTGCCGTCCCGAGCTTCCAGACGCTTCGGCCGTCGTGGCTTCAGGTGTACGACATATACCCTGGCGACCGGTCCGCGCCCGCGTTCACCCAATGCGACCGAGGTGCGCAGTACAGGCCGCGAGAACAGTGTCTGCGCCTGGTCGTCGAGCCCGATCTCCGGAGCGCCCGGAAGCATCACCGAGGCGGACCCGGGCATGCGCTCGATCGATTCCAGTTCGGCCGCCAGCGGCAGCCGGGAGATGAGTCCGACGCGCGGAAGCGTGTTGCCTTCGCCGGCTCTCGGCGCTGCAACGACCCGGGCGTCGCGAAGCGTCCGGCTGCGGGCCACGCATTCGATCAGGGCCTGCTCGGCGAAGACCTCCTGGACGCCGATGAGATCCGCCGCGAGCCGGTCAAGCAACCGCGCCGTCCAGCCGATCTTGCGGTGGTAGGCCGAACCCGAGTAGCCCTCGTGCCCATAGAAAGGGTGGCGCGGAAGATGCAGGTTCAGCAGGTTGAGACTTGCGAGTCGGCGCCTCATCGTCGGACGGATCGGGTCCGTGGTCTCAGAAGTTGACCACGGTCTCCCTGCGCTGGCACTCGCGCACTTGTCCCCAACGACCGTCGCAGAATTCCTCCCTGACCCGCTGTTCGCAGTTGTGCCGGCCGAAGAAGCCCGCGCTGGCACACTCCCGTTCGGTCAGTTCGGCAAGCGTCAGGCCGACACGGGGATCGTTGCCGGGAGTGACGTCCGTGCTTCCGTTCGGCGGAAGGGTGGCGACCACCGCTGAGTCGCCGCCGGCACTGGCCGGGGCGTCGCCCGGCACGGCGCCCGGTGTGTCCGCGCGCTCGATGAGCGCGCCGAGCGCGTCACCGCCGGCCTCGACCGTGGCGACCTCGCCGCGCTCGAGAGCGGCAGGCGAACCGACAAGCGCTCCGTTCGGCCCCCATCCGGGCAGCGGCGGCATCGGCATGGGCAGCGCTGGAGGAGGCGCGAGGCCGGCAAGCGTCCCGGGCGTCTGGGCCATGTCGTTGCCGGCTCCCGCCTGCCCGGAGCGGGGAGGCACGCGTCCCAGGCCGGCCGATTCCTGGAGGCTCATCGGCAGAACGTCGGATTCGATCTCGGGAACGATGGCGATCTCCGCCGGCATGCCGTCATGGGGCAGCCAGTCTTCCTTGTGTTCCGGGTCGAAGACTTCGACGCGATCCGGCCTGACCCAGCCTTGCTGGACGAGCATCGGAAGAGAGGCGGGCAGGGCGCGGGGCCCCGGTAACGATCCGGTCGGAGGGCCTGCCCCGAGGCCCGGGGCGGTCTCGGACGACGGACCGGCGCTCTCGCGCGCCTCGGCGGCGACCATGCTGGAGTGGATCGCCGCGATCGCCCACGCTCCCGCGCCTGCCGCGGCCAGCAGGACCGCAGCGTAGATCAGCCACTTGGAAATCGAATTCGTCATGATCAGTGTGTTCGCTGCCGCGACTGTAGCAGCGTTGACGCTGCCAGGGTCCGGCGTGTCTCGGCCATGTCTGTCGGGAAGGCGGATGAGGGAGCGAACCTTCCGGAATACTGATAATATATACAGTACCCATGGTTCTCAGACCCGGTATGGTCGACAACGCACGAGACGGCGACCGGTTGTCGCCCTCACGCCGCTTCAAGGGGCGTGGAGCGCTGTCGAATCCTCTCGGCAGATTCGAAGCCTGGTCGCGGGAGCCGGATCCGCAGGCCTTGTCGGAGGCGCTGTCCGACCCCGTGGAGGCGGTGGGAGAAGGCCTGCCGTCGCCAGCCACCCGGGTCGAGATCGTGCCGATCCGTTCCGCGATCACCCGCAACGCGTCACCGGACATCGCGTTCGACCGCTCCCTCAATCCCTACCGCGGGTGCGAGCACGGCTGCATCTACTGCTATGCCAGACCGACTTACGCGTACCACGGCCTCTCGCCCGGCCTCGACTTCGAGACCCGAAGCGGGGCGCGCCCGGCGATGGCGGCCACGCTCGCCCGCGAGCTGGACGCACCGGGTTACCGCTGTGCGCCGATCAACATCGGGTCGGCGACCGATCCCTACCAGCCGGCCGAGCGCGAGCACGGCATCACGCGGGCGCTGCTGCAGGTGCTGCTCGAGCGGCGCCACCCGTTCACACTGGTCACCAAGAGCGCGCTGGTCGAACGCGATCTGGATCTCCTGGCCGCCGCCGCGGACCTGGGGCTGGTG
>JAUIAI010000005.1 GCA_030425615.1 Gammaproteobacteria bacterium | reverse complement strand
CCACATCATCCCGCCCATGTGCTGCACGAGGCGACGCGACAACGACAGGCCGAGTCCGGCGCCGCCGAAACGGCGCGCGGTCGAACTGTCGCCCTGGGTGAAGGGCTCGAAGATCGCCTCCTGGCGATCCGCCGGAATCCCGATGCCGGTGTCGGTGACCATGATGACGACGTCCAGCGGCCGCCGCGCACCCTGCTCATGGCCGTCGCCCCGCTTCTCGGAGTCCACGACCTCGCAGACCACCCTTACCGAGCCCGACTCCGTGAATTTGAAGGCGTTCACGAGCAGGTTGTCCAGCACCTGCCGGATCCGGACGGCGTCACCGATGATCGCGGCCGGCAACGGTCCGGCCTGGACGACCTCGAAACGCAGACCCTTGTGTCGTGCGACCGGCTCGTAGACGGCCCTGATCTCGTCGAGCAGTGCCTCGGCCTCGAACGGTCGCAGATCCAGGTCCAGCCTGCCGGCCTCCATTCGCGAGATATCGAGCACGTCGTCAACGATCGCCGCCATCTGCCGGCCGCAGGAACGGATCGTGGTCAGATACTCGCGAACCGACGACGAAGGGGTGGCCGCGAGCGCGAGTTCGGCCATCCCGATGATGCCGTTCATCGGCGTGCGCAGCTCGTGACTGACGGTGGCAACGAACAGGTTGCGCGCCCGCGAGGCATCCTCCGCCGAGCGCACTGCCGCGCTCAGTCGCGCGTCCTTGGCGACGTTCTCGCTGACGTCGCGATAGGTCACCGCGAATTCGCCACCCTCGCCGTCACGAATCTGCACGAGCGACAGCTCGGCCTCGAAGCTCTTGCGGTTGCGCCGCAACGCGCGGATCCGCAGCGGCCGGTCCTGTCGGGGGGCGATCCCGGTGCGCCAGTATTCCTTCCACCACTCCCGGTATTCGCCCATGGATTCGTCGGCCACGAGCTGGTCGGCGTGCATCCCTTCGAATTCTGCGCCACTGAATCCGAACACATTGCCCGCGGCACGGTTGGCCACGAGTATCTGACCATGCTCATCGATGATGAACGCCGCGTCGTGATGCGCCTGGAAGAGCTCGTGGTTGCGTCTGCCCGCCACCTCCACTTCCCGCTGGTTGCGCCTGAGCTTGCGCCAGACGTCCCCCACGGCCGCCGCGAACCGCCACAGCTCGCGGGGCGCCAGCATCCGGTCCTGGCTCAGCCGGGCCGACGCACCGCCACGCTTGAGCGCAGCCTCCAACGCCGACAGCACCTCGCGCTGGTTGCCTGCCAGCCAGAACAGGGCGGCCGTCAGCACCGCGTGCACCGCGGCGCAGAGCAGCAGCGCGAACAACCAGATGCGCGCCCGCACGGCCGCGAGATGATCCAGGGACTGGTCCACGACGAGCCATCCTGAGAAGCCCTGCCAGCGCGCGGGGAACCATAGACGCTGAGCGGCAGGCGCGAACGGCGACCACCAGTCCTCCTCGAGCGCGACCCGCGTGGACCGGGCCTGGGGCGGCGGCTCCAGGAACCGGCCGTCCCAGCCGACTCCGTCTTGATGAAAGTCGGCGATCACCCGGTTGCGCCTGTCGAGCAGTCGCAACGAAACCATCCCGGGTATGAACTGATAGGAAGCGAGGATTTCGCGAACAGTGACCGGATCGACCGATCGCGCCCGCAAGGACAGCGCGGCGGTGACGGCCCCGGCGGCGCGGGCCAGTGCCTCGTCGTTGACCCGCCGCTGCTGACCGTCGACGACGCCGACCAGCGCGACGACACCCACGAGTCCCACCAGCCAGACGGCCAGGCTCACGACGATCGCGAGATGGGTGAACTGGCTCTGCTGATTCCAGAACTTGGCGAGACGAAGCTTCACGGAGGGGACGACCAACCTGTCGATACTCTATTTGCGCACGAAACGAGCGGCTCTTGGAGCGGGTTCGGACCGACGGGCGGGCCGATGGTTTGTCCGGTCTGTCGACCGCCGGTCGGCTAGAATCCCGGCATGGACCTCAGCACTTCGATCGACTGTCTCGAAAGGCTCGTCGCCTTCGATACGGTAAGCACCCGCCCGAACCTGCCACTCATCGAGTGGGCCGCCGATCGGCTGGACGCGGCCGGCATGCAGACCCGGATCCAGCGGGCCGAGGACGGCCTGCACGCAAACCTCTACGCGTCGGCGGGGCCGGCCGACGTCCCGGGGCTGATGCTGTCCGGTCACTCGGACGTGGTCCCGGTGGAGGGGCAGGACTGGCACAGCGACCCCTTCACGCTGACGCGCCGGGACGATCGCCTGATCGCACGGGGCGCCGCCGACATGAAGGGTTTCATCGCCTGCGTCGTCGCCATGGCGCCGGTCCTCGCGAAGCGCGCCCGCCGGCAACCCGTACACGTTGCCCTGTCCTACAACGAGGAAACGGACATGCAGGGCATGCGGGTGCTCGCGGCGGACCTCGCGAGCGCCCCGGTCCGTCCGGCAGCCTGTGTGATCGGAGAACCCACCTCCATGCAGGTGGTGGTCGCGAACAAGGGGGCCGCCATCTTCCGGTGCCGGGTCCGCGGTCATCCGGTGCATTCGTCACTGCGCGATCGCGGCATTTCGGCCGTGGAGATCGCGGCCGAGATGATCGCGTTCCTGAACCGCATGCAGGAGCGCCTGAACACTGCGGAGCGTCACGACGGGTTCGAGTTCCCGTTCACGAGCATCCACGCCGGCATGATCCAGGGGGGAACGGCGCACAACATCACGGCCGCCGAATGCAGCTTCGTTTTCGAGATCCGTGCGTTGCCGGGCGTGTCGGCCGAAGCGCTGCTCGGTGAACTGCAACGCCACTGCGACGAGAACCTGCTGCCGGGCATGCGCGCCGTCAGTGCCGAATGCGGCATCGAGATCACGCCCGTGGTCAATGCCCCGGGGCTGGATGACCGCGGCAACCGTTCCCTGGCCGCGGCCCTGATGCCGCTCTGCGTGTGCCGGGAGCCGGGGCGCGTCAGTTTCGGCACGGAGGCCGGCTTCGTCACGCAGGCCGGGATTCCCACAGTCGTCTGCGGGCCGGGAGACATCGCCGTGGCCCATCAACCCGACGAATTCGTCACCGATGAGCAGCTTTCGCGCTGCCTGGATTTCCTGGACGCGCTCGGGCACCGTCTCGAGCAATCCGACACCCTGCGATGACACCGGGCGACACCTTGCTGTGGGGGGTTCTCGCGGCGTTCACCTTTCTGACCCTCGCCTGGGTGACACGGCCGTTGTGGCGCGGTCGTTCCCCGGGGCAGGAAGACGCGGATCACGACGCCCGTCTCGCGGTCCTGCGCGACCGCCGGGCGGAGATCGATGCAGAGGAACAGAGCGGACGACTGGACGCGGCGGCGGCTGAGGACGCCCGACGCGAACTCGTCGACACGCTCGCGGTCGAACTGGCTCAGGAACGCCGGTACGCGCGTGGCGGTGAACGAGGCCGCCACTCGGAGCTCACCCTCGTCTTCGCCGTGATCGCCGCGATCGTGGCCTGGAGCCTCTACTCGCACGTCGGTCAACCCGATATCGAAGCCCGGCTGGCCGAGGCCACCACGGACGCCCATCGCAATGCGCGCAGGGTGGCCGAACTCGCCGCCGAGGCGCGCGCGGAACTGGCGGCTGATCCGGACAATGCCGAGGCCTGGGTCGCGCTGGCGCAGATCAACGCGATGCGGGGCGACTTCCCCACCGCGATCGATGCCTACGAACAGGCCGTCGGGTTGCTGCCGCCCAATGCCCGGCTGCTGGCCGATTTCGCCGAAACGGTGGCGCTTTCGCAGGACCGGGCATTCGCCGGCCGCCCGCTGGCCCTGCTGGAGCGCGCGATCGCAATCGATCCCGATGATCCGAAGACGAACGGTTTGCTCGGAGCCGCATTGTTCCAAGCGGGACGTTCAATCGAGGCGATTCCGCATCTCGAGAAAGTGCTCGCGACCTTGCCGCCTGCCTCCGACCAGGCGCGCCAGATCGGCTCGCTGATCGCGGAGCTGCGGCGCCAGTCTGACGCGGACTCCACCTCCGCGTCGCGCCCGTCGGACGGCGGCTCCACCGAGGCCACCGCATCGACGTCGCCGGCCGTCGACGGCTCGATCACGATCTCGGGTGTGACGGTTTCCCCGGACGACACCCTGTTCGTCTCGATTCGCGCGGCGGACGGTCCGCGCATGCCGTTCGTGGCGCGTCGTATCGCCGCGCCGACGTTTCCCCTCGAGATCTCGCTCGGCGATCAGGATCTGATGACGCCGTCGCGCCCGCTTCCACGCGGCTCACCGCTCGTCCTGGAGGCTCGTCTGAGCGGGTCTGGTCAGGCGCTGCGCCAGCCGGGAGACCGCTTCGGCACCAGTGCGCCATTCACACTGCCCATGACCGAACCCCTGCAGGTGACGATCGACGACACGGTGCAATGAGCGTCGCGTCGCCTCCGGCGTCAGCCGCGCCGATTGCCCCCAGCGCGCCGGGCCGATGGTCGCTTCACGGCCTTGGCGCGCGCGCCGGTGACCGTCCCCTCTTCGCCGGTGTCTCTCTGGAAGTGCCCGCCGGACACTGGGTCGAACTCACCGGCCGCAACGGGGTGGGAAAGACCACCCTGCTGCGGATCCTGGCCGGACTCGTGCGCCCCGACGGCGGCGAACTGCGCCTGGGCGCCAGCGCGGTCGACCCGCGCGACCCCCGCTGGCGCGCAGGCCTGCTCTACATCGGTCACGCGGCGGCGCTCAAGGGAACGCTCGACGCCGCCGAGAACCTGCGAAGCTGGCTGGCCCTGGATCACGGCGGGCGGGCGGCTCCCGCGACCGTGGACGCCCTGCTCACGCGCTGCGGACTCGCCCGGCGGGCGCACGTCCCGGCCGACCGCCTTTCCGCCGGTCAGCGCAAGCGGGTACAGATGGCACGCATGGCCGCCAGCACGGCCTCGCTCTGGCTGCTGGACGAACCAACGAACGCGCTGGACACCGACGGCCAGGCACTACTGGTCGAACTGATCACGACGCACCTGGCGCGTGGCGGTACGGCCGTGATCGCGTCCCACCAGCGGCTGCCGGTTGCGGCACCTGCCCTGACCCTCGACATGAACGGCCACTCGACGCGCCGGTCTCCGGCCCGCGAGGCTTCCTCCCCGGAATGAGCGCACCGAACGACGACCCCGAGGCCCCCGGGCGCGGAGCGCTGGGCGCGCTGCTCTGGGCACTGCGCCGCGATCTGACGCTGGCGATGCGGACCCGCGTGGAACTCGCCGTGGTTCTCGTCTTCTTCCTGCTCGTGGCCAGCCTCTTTCCGCTCGGCGTCTCTCCGGATCCCGTGCTTCTCGCGCGGATCGCGCCCGGAATCGCCTGGGTGGCTGCGCTGCTCGCGGCACTGCTGGCCACGCCGCACCTGTTCGCGGGCGACCACGCGGACGGCAGTCTCGAGCAGATGCTCGTCAGCGCGGCTCCGCTGGCCGCCATCGTCGCCGGCAAGGTGCTGGCGCACTGGATCTCCACGGCCCTGCCGGTGATCCTTCTGGTGCCCGTGATGGCCCTGCAGTACGGTCTGGGCCCTGACGCCATCGGCATCCTGGTCGCGTCCCTTCTGCTCGGCACGCCGATCATCGCCTGGTTCGGCGCCATCGGCGCGGCATTGACGCTCGGTGCCCGGGGCGGCGCGAGCCTGCTCGCATTGCTTATCCTCCCGCTGGCCGTTCCCGTGCTTGTCTTCGGCGCCGGCGCGGTGGAGTCCCAGCAGGCCGGACTGTCCGGGGAGGCACACCTGTCGCTGCTGGGTGCCGGGCTGATCCTGTCCTGGCTCGCCGGTCCTCCAACGGCGGCGATGGCCGTTAGAATCTCTCATGAGTAGTCCCGTGGCCCGGGACGCTCCGGCCGCCGCGTGGCGGCGCTCTGCCCTTCATCGATGAGCCTGTATCACTACGCCTCCCCCACCACCTTCTATCCCCTGGCCGGCCGGCTGATCATCCCCTTTGCGGTGATCGCGGCCACGCTCGCGGCCATCGGGTTGTGGATGGGCTTTTTCGTCGCACCGACCGACTACCAGCAGGGCGAGGTCTACCGCATCATCTTCATTCACGTGCCGGCGGCCTGGATGGGGATGTTCATCTATCTCGTCATGGCGGGGTGGGCGGCGGCGTCGCTGATCTGGAACACCCGCCTGTCGGCCATGATGGCGCAGGCGCTGGCGCCCACCGGCGCCATGTTCACGTTCGTGGCCCTCTGGACCGGCGCCTTCTGGGGGCGTCCCACCTGGGGCGCGTACTGGGTGTGGGATGCACGCATGACCTCCACGCTGGTGCTGCTGTTCCTGTATCTGGGCTACATCGCCCTCAGGGCCGCGATCGAGGATCCCCGTCGCGCGGACCGCGCGAGCGCGGTGCTCGCCCTGGTGGGCGTCGTCAACGTGCCGATCATCTATTTCTCGGTGCGCTGGTGGAACACGCTGCACCAGGGCGCGAGCGTCTCGCCGACCATGGCGCCGAAGATGGCGGAGACGATGCTCACGGCCATGTTGATCATGACCCTCGCCTGCTGGGCGTACGCCATCGCGGTGGCGCTGCACCGTGTACGCTCGATCATCCTCGAGCGTGAACGGCACACGGAATGGGCACGGGCGCTGGTCCGGACGCAGGATGCGCAAGGTCCGGCCGCTCGAAGCGACTCATCGACGGTGCAGGGAGCGCGCTGATGGAAGGTTCGCGACACGCGTTCTTCATCATCGTGTCGTACGCCGCGTTCGCGCTCGCGCTGGCCGTCGAAGTGGCCATGCTCGTACGACGCCGCGCGCAGGCCCGGCGCCGACTCAGACTTCAGGACCCCGAAGACGACCTATGAAAGCCCGCCATCGACGCGCCATCTGGGTACTGCTCGGCGTGGCCGCCCTCGGGGTGGCCACCGCCCTCGTACTCAATGCCTTCCGAAGCAACCTCGTTTTCTTCTTCACGCCGACCGAGATCGCGACCGGCAAGGCACCGGTGGACCGCACGTTCCGGGTGGGCGGACTCGTCGTCGATGGCAGCGTGGCACGCGACGGCACACGCGTCAGCTTCCAGGTCACGGACGGAGCCAAGACCATCGCCGTAGCCTACCAGGGCATCCTTCCGGATCTGTTCAAGGAAGGGCGCGGGATCGTCGCCCAGGGCCGGCTCCAGGGCGACGGCGGCTTCGTGGCCGAAACCGTCCTGGCCAAGCACGACGAGAACTACATGCCCCCCGAGGCGGCCGAGGCGCTGAAGCGCGCCGGACACCCGATCGGCGCACCGGCGCAGTTCCAGACGCCGCCGCGAGTGGACTGACCCCGTATGCGCTTCGTCAAGGCCCTGATCCCGCTCCTGCTGTTCGCGGCGATTTCCGTTTTCCTCTACCGCGGACTGTCGAACGACCCGCGGCTGATCCCGTCACCGCTGATCGACAAACCTGCTCCGGCCTTCTCGCTGCCGCGTCTGGACGACGGCGGGCCCTGGGCCCCGGAGGCGATGTCCGGCCAGGTCTGGCTGCTCAACGTCTTCGGCTCGTGGTGCGCTGCCTGCGTGGTCGAACATCCGGTGCTCACCTCAGTGGCCCGGGATCACGGCCTGCCGATCGTCGGCCTCGCGTGGAAGGATCGCCCGGAAGCCTCGCGTGCCTGGCTGGCCCGCCACGGCGATCCTTACGCGGTCGTCGTCAGCGACCTTCCCGGCAACGTCGCGATCGACTTCGGCGTCTATGGCGCGCCTGAATCGTTCCTGATCGACAAGTCCGGCCACATCCGATACAAGCACGTGGGCCCTTTCGACGAACAGATCGTGCGTACCACGCTGCTGCCGCTCGTCGAGCGCCTGCGCGCCGAATGACGGACTGAAAGGGAGAGATCATGGCAGGTCCCGCACGCGTGCCCGTCGAACTGCCCGAGCTCAGCCCCTCCGAGCGGGAACGCATGAGGCGGCTCGAGGAGGAGCTGCGCTGCCTCGTCTGCCAGAATCAGACGCTCGCGGACTCCGATGCGGAACTCGCCGGAGACCTGCGCAACATCGTGCACCGGCTGGTCGCCGAAGGCCGCGACAACGACGCGATCAAGACCTACCTCGTGGAGCGGTACGGAGATTTCGTCCTCTATGAACCGCCGGTCCAGCGAAACACCTGGATGCTCTGGGGAGGGCCGTTCGCGATGCTGGCGCTCGGCGCGGGCGTCTGGGCCACCATCCAACGCCGCCAGCGGCTGGCCGGCTCACGCTCCGAGCCCCGCCCGCAAACCGACGACGCAGTTCACCAGCGCGCGCGGGACCTGCTCGAGGGCAGGGACCAGAGCTGACGCTCGCGCGCTCCAACCCCAGGAGTCCTTTCCCGCATGAGTCCCCAGGAAGGTCCGGTCCTTCGCGACATCGTCATGGTCGGAGGAGGTCACAGCCATGTCGTGGCGATCAAGCGGTTCGGTATGAAACCGGTCCCCGGGGTCCGCCTGACGCTCGTGTGCCGGGACACACATACCCCCTACTCGGGCATGCTGCCCGGCTACATCGCGGGGCACTACGGATACGACGACGTCCACATCGACCTCCGCCGGCTGGCGGAATTCGCGGGCGCCCGCTACGTGCTGGACAGCGTCACGGGGATAGACCGGGACAACCGGCTCGTGCAACTCGCCGGCAGACCGCCCCTTCCCTATGACCTCTGTTCGATCAACATCGGCTCGACGCCGCGCGTCGACTCCGTGCCGGGTGCAGCCGAAGTCGCCGTCCCGGTCAAGCCGATCAACCAGTTCAACCAACGCTGGCTCGCGCTGCTCGAACGGGTGCGGGCAGCCACGGGGCCGATGCGGATCGCGATCGTCGGTGGCGGCGCAGGCGGCGTCGAGCTGACGCTGGCGATGCAGTATCGGCTGCGCAACGAACTGCGCGTTCTGGGCCGGGATCCTGATGCCGTCAGCTTCGTATTGTTCTCGGCCAGCGCGGACGTGCTGGCCACCCACAATGCCGGCGTGCGGGAGCGATACACGCGGTTGTTGCTCGCCCGCGGCGTCGCGCTCAGACTCGGCGAGGCCGTGACGCGAGTCGACGGGCATACCCTGCACGGTCGGGCCGGATCGGTCGAAACGGCCGATGAGGTCGTCTGGGTCACCCAGGCCGGGGGAGCCGACTGGCTGCGCGGCACGGGACTCGAGCTGGACGACCACGGGTTCGTGCGTGTGCGCGAAACGCTCCAGTCGGTCACCGATCCGCTGGTCTTCGCGGCCGGCGATGTTGCATCACTGGTCGGGCGGCCACTGGAGAAGGCGGGCGTGTTCGCCGTGCGCGCCGGCCCGCCCCTGGCCGACAACCTTCGCCGGGCGGCCATCGGCCAGCCTCCCCTGCCCTGGAAACCACAACGCCACTGGCTCTCGCTGATCAGCACGGGCGATCGCCATGCGGTGGCCTCGCGCGGCCCGTTCGCGTTCGAGGGCGAATGGGTCTGGCGCTGGAAGGACTGGATCGACCGGCGCTTCATGCGCAAGTACTCCGAATTCCCGCCGATGGACGCCGAGGCGCCGATGCGGGCCCGGCCGAGTCCGGTCCGGCTGGACGACACCGACCAGGCCGAGGCCCTGTCCGCACTGGCGATGCGCTGCGGGGGTTGCGGCGCCAAAGTCGGTGCGAACGTTCTTTCGCGGGCCCTCGGCGACCTCATGCCGGCCCCCCGGGACGACGTCATCATCGGCCTGCACGCGCCGGACGACGCGGCAGTGGTCCGGGTGCCGCCCGGCAAGGCGATGGTCCAGACCGTGGACTTCTTCCGAGCGTTCATCGACGATCCCTGGTTGCTCGGTCGCATCGCGGCCAACCACGCGCTCGGCGACGTCTTCGCGATGGGCGGCCAGCCCCAGACCGCGACCGCGATCGTCACCGTTCCGCCCGGACTCGAACGAAAGGTCGAGGACACGCTTCGGCAGCTGATGACGGGCGCGAACGACGTGCTCGTCGATGCCGGATGCGCGCTCGTGGGGGGCCACACAGGCGAGGGTCGCGAACTCGCGCTCGGCTTCGCGGTCAACCGCCTGATCGACGAGAACCTCGATGCCATCATGCGCAAGGGGGGCATGCGGCCCGGCGACAAGCTCGTGCTCACCAAGCCGATAGGGACCGGCACCTTGTTCGCCGCGCACGCCCTGCTGGAGGCCCGGGGTCGCTGGATCGACGACGCCCTCGATTCGATGCAGGTCTCGAATCGCGCCGCCGCGGACATCGTGCACGCGCACGGTGCCACCGCCTGCACCGACCTCACGGGCTTCGGCCTTCTGGGCCATCTCGTGGAGATGACCCGTCCTTCGGGCGTCGATGCGCGCCTGGTGCTGTCGTCGATCCCCGTCCTCGACGGTGCCGAGGAAACGGCCGCGCGCGGCATCCTCAGCTCCTTGCAGCCGGCAAACGTGCGCCTGCGAAGAGCGCTGCGCAACCAGGCCGAGATGCTGGAGCATCCACGCTACCGACTCGTCTTCGACCCGCAGACCGCCGGCGGGTTGCTGGCCTCGATACCGCCGGAACGCGCCGAAGCCTGCCTGGGTGCGCTGCGCGCCGCCGGCTACGGACACGCCGCGATCATCGGGGAGATCGAGGCGGATCGCGGCGAAGCGCTCGAGCCGATCGTGCTCGAGCCCTGAGTCTGCGCCGGCCGCGGCCGGCGCCTCAGACGGCCGCGCGTTGCAGACGCGTGGCGTGGCGGCCGATCGCCAGGCCGATCAGCATCGTCACCAACCCGAAACCGCCCGTGACCGCGCCCGTGTACTGCCATCCCCCGGCGCTCATGGCGACCGCCGCCACGAGCGGCGGCAGCACGACCTGTCCGAGACCGCTGCCCTGCTGCATGAGCCCGACCGTGGCCGAGACCGCGCCCGTACGCGGTGCGAACCGCGGCGCCAGGGTGAACAGCGTACCGGGGATCACCCCTGCGACCATGGACACCGTGCAGATCAGGACGTAGCGCCAGACGAATCCGCCCTCGCCCGCGAACGCCAGCCACGGTCCGATGACCAGTGCGACCGCGGCGATCGTGATCACCCGTCCCGCCGGCCAGCCGCGCTGGGCGAGCACGCCTGCAGTCAGATTGCCGAGCAGATTGATCCCGGCGACCAGGGCGGTGAGCGCTCCGGCCGAGGTCATGGCGATGCCTGCGGCCTGGTAGGCACTGGGCAGGAACGAGACGATCGTCAGGTACTGGCCCGCGTAGACGCCGAATGCCGCCGCGAGCAGCCACGGTCCGGGAACGGTAAGAGTCTCGCGCACGAGTGGCGCGAACCGGGCCGTGGACGCCGCTCGAGGATCGTCGCGCTCCACCCAGACCCGCAGGGCGCCCAGGCACACCACGAGACAGGCGGCATGGGCCCACCAGACGCCCCGCCAGCCGAACGCCGCGGCCGCCCAGGGGCTGGCGAGCAGCGCGAGCGCCATGCCCGTGGGCATGTAGGTTCCCCAGGCCCCCAGCCATCGCGTGAGACGTTCGGCGGGCAGACAACGGCGGAACAGGGCCGCCGCCGGCAGCACGGCCAGGATGAATCCCAGGCTCTCTCCGATCCGACTGGCGAACAGAACCAGGGGACCGGGCGAGAGTGCCCCGCAAGCCGCGCTCAGAGCACCGATGAGCAGTCCGGTCTGCATGACGCGGCGCGGCCCGTAGCGGTCCGCGAGAGCGCCGCCGAACACTCCGAGCAGCGCGGCCGCCACCTGGAAGACCGCCACGAGCCAGCCCGCCTCGAGCAGGGTCAGACCGATCTGTCCCTGCAGCGCCGGCAGGACCGGAGGCAACTTGCCGGGCCCGAAAGCCGCGACGATGCCCACCGACAGCAAGACCCAGGGGGCAAGCGCGGTGCGGCGGCCGCCGGCAACCGGTCCGAGCCCGGCCGGCGCGTGTGAATCACGCCCGGCGTGCGGCGAGGATTCCGGGTGATTGACAGAAGGGGGGACAGGCTCGACCATCGGGCAAGAGAAAAACCCGTATCTTGTCACGGAGGCCTGCGCCGACGTCGCGGGCACCTCAGGCGCCCGGACCCGCAACGGCCGGCAAGGATACGACCAACACTGAAGAGGAGAACCACCGATGTCCGCCGTCCGCCATGCACCTGTGAGCGCAGAGCACGCGCAGCCCGCCGATGGCCGCAGGCAGCCTCGACGCCGGCCCGAGGCAACGAAACTGCGGCTCGTGCTCGCGCTGGCGGCCGTTGCGCCGCTCGCCGGGTGCCTCGCGACCAACCCGGTCATGGGAGACGCATCCGCCAAGACCGCGGCCACCGGCTCCGCCGGCGGCGCGACGGCAACGAACGCCAATCCTCAATTGCGGCGCTGCGATTCGGCGCTCGGCACGCTCGCCATCATCGAGAACCAGTCCCGTTGGGCCTCCACGTTGTCACGATACAACCTTGGATCACCGGTGCCCGTGCTCCGGCTGCTCGTGCAGCAGTCGAATTGTTTCGTCATCGTGGACCGGGGTGTGGGTCTGACCCAGATGGAACAGGAGCGCCAGCTGGCAAGGTCTGGCGAAGCGAGGGCGGGCAGCAACTTCGGCAAGGGCCAGCTCGTCGTCGCCGACTACAGCATGACGCCCAGCGTCACCGTCAGCGCCAAGGACACCGGCGGCATCGGCGGGACGCTCTCGCGCCTGAGCGGGAACCTTGGCGTCCTCGGCCGGCTTGCCGGCGGCCTCAAGTTCAGCGAAGCCTCGACCCTGCTGACCCTCGTCGACAACCGGTCGTCCGTGCAGCTCGCCGCCGCCGAGGGTAGTTCGAAATCCACTGACTACAACGTCTGGGCCGGGCTCTTCGGCGGGCGGGGGGGCGGTTCACTTGGCGGCTACACGAACACGCCCGAGGGCAAGGTCATCGCTGCTGCGTTCGCCGACGCGTACAACCAGATGGTTGATGCCGTGCGCAGTTACCGGGCGCAGGAGGTCCAGGGCGGCCTGGGCACGGGTGGGCGACTGGGCGTGCAAGGCGGATCGACTCCTGCCTCGCAGAACCGCTGAGAAGACCGGGCGGCTCTGACGTCCGCCGGGGCGTCAGTAACGACCCGGCGGCGCCTGGCACCGGTGACCCGGTGCCCTTCCGAACGATGGTGGAGCGGAGGAGGATCGAACTCCCGACCTTCGCATTGCGAACGCGACGCTCTCCCAGCTGAGCTACCGCCCCATCGATCTGACTGCATCGAAAGATCAAGCGAGAAGTATATCAGCGACTCGCCGCGATCGTGGGCGATGCGTGGCCCTCCGGCTGTCGGAGTGCCTGACGATGTCGGCATCACGCCCCCAAAGACCCTTGTAAGCCCCTGAAATCATGATCGATTTTCTCTGGCCCGCGCCTTGCTACTCAAATGGCCCGGAGGATCATCATGACAAGAACGACATGTCTGGCCAGCCTGATCGGCGGCTTTCTTTTCGCGCTTCTCGTGACTTCCGTCACCGGATGGGGCGAAGGCCCGGCGGCCTGGGTCTCCGAACGCCTGGCCGGGACGGGAATAGTTCCGGTCGCCGGATTTGACGGACGGCTGGGACGGGAGATCGACGAGCTGCAGTATCCGGAGACCCGCCCGCTGTTCGAAGTGCTGGTGATCGACCAGGTCGTCGAGCACGCCCGCCACGCCCGCTTCGAGGCATTACGCGCCGCAGGCAGTGCCGGCTGGCAGGTTCCTCTGCCCACGATGACCGACGGGAACGGCGATCTGCCTCCACGGCTCGCACTCGGCCGTCTGCCCGGAGACGGCGGGCCCGTGCGTCTGGAGGAGACCGGCGGCAACGGCGAGCCGGGGGGAGATCCGTTCAACCCGGCCGCTGCACTGATGGCGCTGGCGGCCGCCCTGCTGCTCGTGATTCTCAGGCGACGGCGCTGAACGCGACGAGGGGAAGACGGGCGAACGCACCGGAGAACGAACGCATCAAAGAAAAAAGGCGCGCCAGTGGCGCGCCCTCAAATGGCAGCTAGGCTGCCTCTCCTCCTCCTCGATTCCTGAGTTCGGCATGGGCCGAACTCAAGACAGAGCGATCGTAATCAAGAAGAAACACGAAGTAAACGGTTTTCTTCCCCGGACTGCGGTACTGGTCGCCGGGGCGAAGGATCGCATTCCGATAATGCTGCATCGCAACATCAAACACCCTATCGTGCGCCACCCACGCGGTAGAGCATGAATAGCGCGATGAGCAGTGCAGCAATGCTCGGAATGCTCACGGCGAACCAGGGCGGCCAGGTGTTGAGCAACCCGAGATGCGAAAACAGCCCATTGAGAAAATGGAACGCAACGCCGAGCATGATCCCCGCGAACACCTTGTATCCGATGCTGCCGGCGCGCGCATGGAGGTAGGCGAACGGCAGTGCCAGGGCCATCATCACCAGCACCGCGAGCGGATAGACGATCTTCTTCCACATCGCGATCTCGTAGCGGCTGGCGTCCTGCTGGTTCTGCTCGAGATGTGAAACATAGTCGCGAAGATTCCAGGCGGACATCCTGTCCGGCGACAGCGCCATCACGCCCAGGATGTCCGGCGTGAGTTGAGACTCCCAGGGGATGTCGCCCAGCGCCTCGCGCCTGACCCGGATCGACTCGGCACCGCCCGCGGACGGTGAGCGCGCGATGCTCAGCGCCGAGGTGTCGTGCAGGCGCCAGCGGTCGGCCCCGACGAATTCCCCGGTGGGCGCCCAGAGGATCCGTTCGAGCCGCAACAGCGGATCGAATTCGTAAATGCGGACGGCCTGTAACGCTCCACCGGCGCTCATCTGCGCGATGTTCACGAACCGCCGCAGCACGACCTCTCCGCCCTCGCCGCGCAGCGTGTCCTTGATCCAGATGCCGGAGCGGAACTGGCCGGTGATCTGTCCGCCCATCGCGCCGAGGCGGACGTCCTGGGCCAGCTTCTCGGCCGGGGGAGCGACGATCTCGCCCACCATGGCCGTGATCGCGGCCAGCAGCAGGCCGACCCTGAGCAGCGCCCTCAGGGCCTTGAGACGCCCGAGACCCGCCGCGCGCATCGCCGTGAACTCCGAGCGCGACGCGAATTGCGCGAGGGCATAGATGGTGCCGATCAGTGCGGCGATCGGCATGAGCTCGTAGATGTGGTTCGGCAGGCTGAGCAGAACGAATGCCAGCGCCTGCGGCAGTTCGTAGTGGCCGCGGCCGATATCCTCGAGTTCGGCGATGAAATCGAAGAACGAGAACAGCGCGAGAAACCCCGTCAGCACGAAGCCCACGGCCGCAAGCGTCTCGCGCGCGAAATAGGACGAGAGGATGCGCATCGCGGTCAGGGTGTGGCCGCTGCCCTTGGGGCACGCCGGTAGAAGAGTCGCGGCCACCGCCAGCCCAGGGTGAGCCTGCGCCAGAACATCAGGGCGACGAGCAGGGCCGCCCCGGCATGAACGGCCCAGACGCCGATTCCGAACGCGACCCGCTCCTGCGCGACCCAGGCCTGCATCAGCGAGAGCAGATTGGCATAGACCATGTACAACAGCAGCGCGACCACCAGATTGATCGAGCGCCCGACCCTCGGGTTCGAAGATGACAGCGGAATGGCCAGCAGCGCCAGCAACACGGCCGAGACCGGCACACCGACACGCTTGACGAACTCGCCGCGATCACGCGGCTCCCAGTCGGCGAGCAGATCCGGCGTGGGTTTGGTCTTTGCCGTGATCTGGCCACGCGCGACCGGCTTGGGATCCAGTCTGAGTCCGTAACGCTCGAATGCCATCAGACGAAGTTGGGCGTCCTCGAGATTGCCGTCGTAGCGACGGCCGTTCTCGAGGACCAGGTATCGCTCCCCGTTCTCCCGCTGTTCGATGCGTCCGCCGCGCGAGGCGACGACGCTCCTCGCCAGTCGGTATCAGGCGATCGGTCGCTTGCGACCAGCGCGGATGCGGCTTCTTGGGGTTGACGTTG
>JAUIAI010000782.1 GCA_030425615.1 Gammaproteobacteria bacterium | reverse complement strand
CCTCGGACGGGGAGCACTGACCCACGCGGTGACCGGTTCGATGGGCGCGATGGCCATGCTGCGACTGGCCAGTCCCTCGCTGCCCATCGGCGGATTCAGTTATTCGCAGGGACTCGAGCCCGCAATCGTCGCCGGCTGGGTCGAAGACGAGGCGAGCCTCGTGTCCTGGCTGAACGCCCTGGTCGACAATGCGCTGGCCAGTTACGAGGCACCGCTTTGCTGGCGACTGTTCGGCGCCCTGCGCTCGCGGCACATGAGCGCGGCGCTGCACTGGCACGAGGACTTCCTCGCAACCCGCGAGACTGCCGAACTGCGGGCAGAGACCCTTCAGATGGGCTATTCGCTCCTGAAACTGCGCACGGACACCCATGACGCCTCGGGGTGGGTCTCCGACGTCGCGCGCCGCCGGCTGGAGGAGCGCCGCGAGACGGCCCTTCCGCTGGCCTACGGTCTGGCCGCGCTCGCGTTCGGCATCAACCGGCCCGCCGCATTGCAGGCCTATGCGTGGACCTGGCTCGAGAATCAGGTGGCGGCCGCGATCAAGGCCGTGCCCCTCGGTCAGCAGACAGGACAACGGGTGTTCGATGCGGTACTGCCCCGCCTGGCCGCGGCGCTAGAAGCCGCGCCCCATCGCCGGGAATCCGACTGGAGCAATGCAACCCCGGGGCTGGCCCTGGCCAGCGCATGGCACGAGACGCAGTACTCGCGCCTGTTCCGGTCCTGACGGACCTCAGAAGGAGATGAGCATGAACACACGTGACGCCCTGCGCGTCGGGATCGGCGGACCAGTGGGTTCTGGCAAGACCGCGCTGACGCTGTCGCTTTGCCGGCTGCTGCGCGACGAATTCGACATGGCCGCGATCACCAATGACATCTACACCCGTGAAGACGCGGAGTTCCTGGCAAGGCACGACGCGCTGCCGCTCGACCGGATCCTCGGCGTGGAAACCGGCGGCTGCCCGCACACGGCGATCCGCGAGGACGCATCGATCAATCTCGAGGCGGTCGACCGGCTGGCCCAGCGACATCCGGGGCTGGAACTCGTACTCGTGGAGAGCGGCGGCGACAATCTGGCCGCCACGTTCAGTCCCGAACTCTCGGATCTGACCCTTTACGTGATCGACGTGGCCGCCGGCGAGAAGATACCGCGCAAGGGCGGGCCCGGCATCATCAAGAGCGATCTCCTGGTGATCAACAAGATCGACCTGGCGCCGATGGTCGGCGCCTCGCTGGACGTCATGCGTGAGGACGCGGCACGCATGCGGGGGGACCGGCCGTTCGTGTTCACGAACCTCAAGACGGGCGAAGGTCTCGAGACGATCGCCGATTTCATCCGACACCGGGGCCTGCTGACCACGGCCGAACGACCCGCGGCCTGAGCCCGATTCACGACGAGAGCAAACACCATGAAAGTAATCCGACCCATTCCGGCCGCTGCCGCCCTCCTCGCCTCGGTGGCACCCCTGACGGCACTCGCGCATCCGGGCCCTCACCAAAGCACGAGCGGGCTGCTGCACCTTCTGACCGAGCCCGACCACCTGGCCCTGCTGGCCGGCGTGGTCGCACTCGGTTACTGGCTCATCCGCCGCACGCAGCGCAGGGCCGTTCAGAGAGACCGCTTGAAGCCTTCGTGCGAGGCCTCGAAGCCCAGGCGCTCGTAGAACCTCAACGCATCGGCACGGCGCTTGTCCGACGTGAGCTGGGCGAGCGCGCAGCCACGCGCGCGGGCCCGCGACAGTGCAACCTCGATCATCGCCTCGCCGACGCCGCGTCCGCGTCGGTCCGCGGCGACGCGCACGCCCTCCAGCAACGCACGTCGTGCGCCACGCCTGCTCAGACCCGGAATGAAGGTGATCTGAAGCACCCCGACGATGCGGTCGCCCTCGACGGCCAGCAACAGCTCGTTGTTCGGGTCGCCGTCGATCTCTTCGAAAGCCTCGCGATAGACCTGCGGCACCGGCGGACCCGGCTCTTCGCGGGAGCTGCCCAGCGGGTCATCCGCGAGCAGCGACAGAATCGCCTCCAGGTCGCCGGCGACGGCCGGTCTGAAGCTCAGTTCGGGGGTCATACGGCTCACTCTGGGTGGGCGCATGGGCGCTCGGACGACCATCGCGCGTTCAGGGGAAGACGGCAGGCGCCGCTCGGGTATTCTTTCATCCTCACATCCGAGGTCCCGGACCCTCCGCAGAGCGGGCCGGAATCCCCACTTTGCCGGCGCCCCCACGGGGACGGCCCGACCAGCGGGGGGAACTACCGGCTCCAGGCGCTTTCTCCCGCAGTCGACGGAGGCGACGCCCGGCACTTGCCGGCCGACTCCGCCGACCTGGACGGCGACGGCGATATCGCTGAAC
>JAUIAI010000781.1 GCA_030425615.1 Gammaproteobacteria bacterium | reverse complement strand
GCGCACGCTCTCCTGGATCATGGCGTTTGGTGCGTTCACCGCCAGGTGGCACGAAGCCGTCCAGACCACCGGTCCGACGCAGTCGTGCGGCGCCACCGGCAGCGCGAATGCCTCGGCCAGCGAGGCGATCGCCTTGCCTTCGGTGAGCCCGCCGCACCACCCGATGTCGAACATGACGATGTCCGTCGCGCGCGCGGCCATCAGCGCGGCGAACTGGCCGCGCGTGGCCAGGGTTTCGCTGGCGGTGATCTTCATCGGCACCTGGGCCCGCAGATCGGCGAGCGCGGCCAGGTTGTTGACCGGAATGGGATCCTCCATCCAGTAGATGTCGTAGGAGGCGAGCGCCCGGGCGATATCGCGCGCCGCCGGCGCGGACCACAGCGAGTGGCACTCGAGCATGATCTGCATGTGCGGCCCGACAGCCTTGCGGATACGCGCGAACGGCTCGCAGCCCTCGGCCAGGTCCGCCGGCGAGATCGCCGCCCCCTCGCTGGCCTCGGCGTAGCGGTCGAACGGCCAGATCTTCATGCCGGTGATGCCGGAGTCGAGCAGGCTCTCGGCGAGCGCTCCCGCATCCGAGAGAAAGGCTTCCAGATCCTCGAAGGGGCCGTCGCCCGAATCGCCGACGCCCCAGTTCGCAGACGACTGACCTTCGGCGGCGCGAATGTAGCGGTACCCGGCACAAGTGTTGTACGTCCGGATCGCCTCACGGACCCGCCCGCCCAGCAGTCGCCAGACCGGCTGACCCGTACGTCGCCCCCAGAGATCCCAGAGCGCGATGTCTATCGCCGAGTTGGCCCTGACCTCGACACCGGGTGCCTGGTAGCCCACGTAGGGGTGCAGTCGACGCCGCACCGTCTCGACACCGACGGCATCCAACCCGAGAATCTTGGGCGCGGCCACCTCGTGGATGTACGCTTCGACGGCCGCGGCATTCAAATGGGTCTCGCCCAGGCCGACATTGCCGTCCGTATCTTCGACCATCACCCAGGTGAGGTTCGGGAACTCCGCGAGGCGGAGGGTTTCGATGGCGCGAATCGTCATGCAGGTATCCTTGTCTCGTATGGGCCACCACACCAGCGAAGATTCCGAGATCGAAGCGCTGCGGCGCTTCGTGCAACGGGGTGACCGGCTGTTCGTGCTCACCGGCGCCGGCTGCAGCACGGCATCGGGGATCCCAGATTACCGCGATCCGGCGGGCGCCTGGAAACGTGCGCAGCCGATGACCTACCAGACCTTCGTCGGCAGCCCGGAAGGGCGCCGTCGCTACTGGGCCCGCAGCCTTGTGGGTTGGCCGGTCATGGCCCGCGCCGAACCCAATGCTGCGCACCGTGCGCTCGCGTCCCTGCAGGGCGAGGGGCGTCTCAGCGCCCTGGTCACGCAGAACGTGGACGGTCTGCACACTAAGGCCGGCTCGGATCCGGTCATCGATCTGCACGGTCGGCTGGATACGGTGGTCTGCCTGGCCTGCGGCAGCCCGGGACCCCGTGAGCGTTTTCAGTCGCGCCTTCTCGAGGCGAACCCGGGCTGGGAGCGCCGCACTGCCGAGCTCGCCCCCGATGGGGACGCGGATCTCGACGAGACGGACTTCAGTGGTTTCGAGGTCCCGGGGTGCGAGCGGTGTGGCGGGATCCTGAAGCCCGATGTGGTCTTCTTCGGCGAGAACGTGCCGCGCCCCCGGGTCGAACGGGCGCTCTCCGCCCTGGCGGACAGCGACCGGATGCTCGTCGTGGGCAGCTCACTGACGGTCTTCTCTGGCTTTCGGTTCGCCCGAGAGGCAGCGGGCCGTGGTCTGCAGATCATGTCCGTGACGATCGGCCGTGGCCGCGCGGACCACCTCTACACTGCCCGCTTCGCGAGGTCTTGCGACGAGGCCCTGGCCGCCGTGGTCGATCCCGCCGGGCTGACCACTCCATGAACTGGATCATCCTCATCCTGGTGCTGTCCCTGATCGGCTACGCCAGCAATCGATTCACGCTGCAATCGATCTCCCTGTCCGTGGTCTGCGCGCTCGCGCTGGTCTATGCGCTCGCGCCGGGTGATCTGGCACCGTCCGTTGCGCCCGCCTTCTCAGGGTTCGCAAGCCAGGCACTGATCGCAATCGTCGCGCTCATGGTGCTGGGCAAGGCGCTGATCATCTCGGGCGCGCTGCAGCCGGTGGCCAGACTGCTGTCGGTCGCGCTGGCGCGGGTGCCACGGCTCGCGTTCGTGGCGGTACTTTTCGGCGGTTTCTCGATCAGCGGCTTTCTGAACGACACGCCCGTGGTCGTGATGCTGCTCCCCATCCTGCTCGGCGCGGCGAGCCAGGCCGGTAGCGCGTCGCCCGGGGCGATGCTGATGCCGATGAACTAT
>JAUIAI010000780.1 GCA_030425615.1 Gammaproteobacteria bacterium | reverse complement strand
GTGCAGGATGCGGGAGCCGATCAGCCCCGCGAGCAGCATGTACAGCCCGAAGTCGAGGAAGTCGTCGGGGTCGATGCCCACCCGCTTCGACTCGCGCCAGCCCAGGAAGAGCGCCAGCCCGAAGCCCCGTGAGAACAGGCCCACGCTGGTCATGTTCGCCACCCGCCCCAGCACCAGGTCCGGCATGTTCTCGGCGAACTGGTTGAACATGTTCGCCACGCTGACGAAAACGCCGAAGCGCATCAGCTGGCCCAGGCCCTTGAACGACGGCGCGAGCGGCGTTCCGGCCGGCCGCAGCCACAGCAGCGCGGCCGTCTCGGCCAGTGACCCGACGAAGAACCCCCAGGCGAGCCCCCAGTAGCTCCAGCCGAGCCAGACCAGCAGAACGGTACTGCCCAGCTGCAGCACGCTGTGGAAGGCCTTGACCCGGAACAGCGTGTCGAAGCGCATGTCCCGGCTGATGAGGGCGAACGGAACGGCCCCGAACGGCGCGAACAGGAACGTCGAGGCGATGATCAGCAGAATGGGGAACAGATCCGGCTCGCCGTAGAAGGCGGCCACCGGCCAGCCGATGGCGGCGATCAGCGCGCCCATGCCCCAGCTCATGACGACGAGCAGCCCGAGCGCCGAGCGCACTTTCTCGGGACCGATCTCGCTCTCTCGGATCAGGTACTGGCCCACCCCCAGCGAACGCAACTCGATGGCCAGGAACGTGGCCGCGCTGGCCACCGCGAACACGCCGATCTCGGCCGGCGTGAGCAGCCGCGCGATGATCGCCGTGGACAACACGGTGAGGATCATCATCGAGTGCTGGGTCAGCACCGAGAAAGCGAGAGCACGTCTGAGGCCGGCCATGGGTCCGCCGCGTGGGGGCGCGTTGGAGTCTTCTGGAAGACGGAGCGGCGGTCCGGGCCGGGCGCCGATCCGGAGCGCGAAACGCCTTCAGATTCTATAGAGCGCACCCGCCTTGCCGCCCCGCCTGTGACCTGCGCGCCTCACCCTTACGGATGGGTGGCGACCTTTCACCAATCGCAACGTTCGCCCGGTGCTCGTGATACGCTCGCGCGCCATGGCGTGCGTTTGCCCTGCCACCAACCGGAGGCGGGGCACACGGGCAGGCACCGTTCGCCGTCCGGCGCGCTTGTCGAATGCCTGGCGCAGCCTTTTTCCTTCATCCGACCGATCATGCCCTCTGCCGAGACGTCCTGGCGCGAGCGATTGCGCACCTGGCTGGCGCGCCCCTTCATCGAGCGCGCACTGATCGTGCTCATCGTCATCAACGCCGCCATCCTGGGACTGGAAACCTACCCGGCCGTCATGGCCCGCTGGGGTTCGCTGCTGCTGGCGCTGGACAGCGCCATCCTGGCGGTCTTCGTGATCGAGATCGCGCTGCGCATCATTGCGCACGGCACCCGCTTCTTCCGCGATCCCTGGGGCGTGTTCGATTTCGTGGTCGTGGGCATCGCACTCGTCCCGTCGAGCGGTCCGTTCGCCGTGCTGCGCGCCCTGCGGGTGCTGCGGGCGTTGCGCATCCTGTCGCTGGTGCCGTCGATGCGCCGGGTGGTCACGGGTCTGCTGGCGGCGATTCCGGGGCTGAGTTCGGTCATCGCCGTCATGCTGCTCATCTTCTATGTCGGCGCGGTCATGGCCACGAAGCTGTTCGGCCAGAGCTTCCCGGACTGGTTCGGCTCGCTCGGCGAGAGCGCCTACACCCTCTTCCAGGTCATGACGCTCGAGAGCTGGTCCATGGGTATCGCGCGGCCGGTGATCGAGACCTATCCGTACGCGTGGATCTTCTTCGTCGTGTTCATCCTGGTCGCCACGTTCACCATGCTGAATCTTTTCATCGCGGTGATCGTCAACGCGATGCAGGCCGAGCACGACCGTGAGATGCTGGCCGCCGGCGTGGAGACCACCGAGCACGTCGATGCCCAGCATCTGCTCACCCGTGAGCAGATCACGGCAATGCGAGAGGAGCTTCGCGAACTGCGGGCGCTGATCGAGCGCGGACCGGGCCGTTGAACGCGCATCGCTCGTCCACTTCGATCCTGATCGGCGTATCGGTGATGCTGGCGCTGGCCATGGGCATGCGCCAGACCATGGGACTGCTGCAGCCGGCCACCGTGGAGGCGCTGTCGATCACCGCGGCGGACTACGCGCTGGCGATCGCAATGCAGAACCTCGTCTGGGGGCTGACCCAGCCCTTCGTGGGGATGGCGGTCGACCGCCTGGGCACCCGTCCGGTCATGCTGGCGGGCGGGCTGCTCTACACGCTGGGTATGGTCAGTGCCCTTCTGGCCACGGGCCCGGTGGGACTCACGCTCGGCGTGGGCCTTTCGGTGGGCCTGGCCA
>JAUIAI010000779.1 GCA_030425615.1 Gammaproteobacteria bacterium | reverse complement strand
GGGCTCTTCAGTGATCCGAAGGCTCAGAAGTTCGCCTTGAACGTGGTGATCGCGTTCATCCCGGCGGCGGTCCTGGGCGTGCTCTTCGCGAGTTCGATCAAGACCTATCTGTTCTATCCCGTACCGGTGGCCATCGCGCTGATCGTCGGCGGCGTGGTGATCATGGTCGTCGAGACCGCGAACCGGCGCCGGATCAAGCCCGTGCGCGTGAACTCCGTCGACGAAATGACCTGGCTGGATGCGCTCAAGGTGGGGATCGCCCAGACCTTTGCGCTGATCCCGGGCACGAGCCGTTCGGGGGCGACGATCATCGGCGGCATGTTGTTCGGCCTCTCCCGCGTGACCGCCACCGAGTTCTCGTTCTACCTGGCCATTCCCACGCTGATCGGCGCCGGTGTCTACGACACGTACAAGTATCGGCACCTGCTTTCCATGGACGACCTGCCGGTGTTCGCCGTCGGCACGATCGTGGCGTTCTTCAGCGCCTGGGCCTGCGTGGCCTGGCTGATCCGGTACGTCGCGAGCCGGGACTTCATGCCGTTCGCGTGGTACCGGATCATCTTCGGCCTGATCGTGCTCGTGACGGCCTACACCGGCGTGGTCGACTGGGCCGGTACCTGACCCGTCAGACGGCCGTCAGCAGGCAGTCGTCGGCCATCGGCCGGATCGGTGTGAAATCAGGGTTCGCGAAGTACTCGGCCCGCCCCGGCCGGGTGATCGCGTTGCCGACGGCATTGCAGTTGATGTAGATGATCGTGCGTTCGTCCGGGCTGATGTTCGTGCCCGAGCCGTGCACGAGGTTGCAGTGCATGAAGAACGCGGTACCGGCCGATCCGGTGAGGGCCTGCATGCCGCCGTCGGCCACCAGCCGCGAGATCGTCTCACGGGGCAGGTCCATCACCGTGTAGCCGGTCTGATCGCGGTCGGGCGCGTTCTCGTCGATATGGCCGTGTCTGTGCGAGCCGGGGATGATCTGAAGCGGACCGTTGCAGGGCGTGCAATCGTCCAGCAGGATGCCGATCATCAGCGCCTGGGGACGCATCATGCCGTCCTCGAAGCGCCAGGTGGCGTAGTCCTGGTGCCACCACCAGCCATCGCCGTCGAAGGGTGCCTTGGTGTTGATCCGGAGCTGGTGGATGTAGACCTCGTCGTCCAGCAGCTGCTGCGCCGGCAATACCCAGCGGGGATGCGCGGCCAGCGCCGCGTACACGGGATGATGCTTGTCGGCCCCGTAGACCAGCCGGAGCGCCTGCCCTGCGCGCTCACGAATCACGCTCGGAATGTCCATGGCCTTGACCTCGGCCAGCGCGAAGCGCAGCGCGTCGACCTCGTCCGGGGTGAACAGACCCGGAAGGGTCACGAGGCCGTCGCGTTCGAACGTCGCGCGGGTGCTGTCGTCGAGAATCATTCGGGGTCTCCTTCGTTTCGATGGAATGGTATTCGTCCGGACTCCTGTCCCTTCCGAGGTCAGCCGACCCGTTCGTGGATCAGGTCGAAGACGGGATGGCCGAGCCGCAGTCCACGTTGCTCGAACTTGGTCAGCGGGCGCCACGCGGGGCGCGGGTGATAGCCGGCGACCGTGTTGCGCAGCGACGGCTCGGCGTCCAGCACCGCGAGCATCTGTTCTGCGTAGTCTGGCCAGTCGGTGGCACAGTGCAGACGCGCGCCCGGTGCCAGGCGCGAGGCGAGCAGGGCGACGAAGGGGGGCTGGATCAGCCGCCGCTTGTGGTGGCGCTTCTTGTGCCAGGGGTCCGGGAAGAACACGTGCGCGCCGGCCAGACCCGCGGGCGCGATCATGCGCTCGAGGACCTCCACGGCGTCGGCCTGGATCACCCGCAGGTTGGTCAGCCCCAGCGAATCGATCCGGCGTAGCAAGGTGCCTACGCCGGCCGTGTAGACCTCGACACCCAGATAATTTCGCTCCGGGTTGTCCGCCGCGATGCGCGCGGTGGTCTCGCCCATCCCGCAGCCGATCTCCAGGGTGACCGGATGCGCGTTGCCGAACACGGCGGCAGTGTCCAGCGGCTCGTCGCGCAGCGGAAGCAGCAGGGCGTCTCCCAGGTCCGCGATCGCGGAACGCTGGCCGGGCGTCAGGTGGCCGCGGCGCGTGGCGAAGCTTCTTATGCGGGTCCGGATTCCGTCATGGACTTCGGGGCCCGGGCCGGCCGGCTCGGAAACGGGCTGCAGGCTCACGATCCAATGAGGCCGCCCGTGGGCGACGACGCCGAGGCGGTGTAGGCGCGGCGGGGCATACGACCCGCCAGGAAGGCCTCCCGGCCGGCCTCGACCCCCTTGCGCATGGCACCGGCCATGCGGA
This sequence comes from Gammaproteobacteria bacterium, assembly GCA_030425615.1. GTDB lineage: Bacteria > Pseudomonadota > Gammaproteobacteria > Burkholderiales > Burkholderiaceae_E > JAUIAI01. The sequence continues at coordinate 37 of JAUIAI010000779.1, read as the reverse complement.
CCGGATCGTTCGCCTTGGCGATCGCCGTGTTCATCAG
>JAUIAI010000778.1 GCA_030425615.1 Gammaproteobacteria bacterium | reverse complement strand
GATACCGGATGGACGCGGTTCCAAGGGCGAGATAGGCCTCGCTCGCCATGTACTGTTCTTCTCCGACCTCAGCGCGCAGTCGCGCCTCCTGCATCGTCGCAAGTGCCTCTTCACGATCGCCGGTGGCTGCAAGCGCGTGGCCGAGATAGGCGCCAACCCACGCGAGTCCGAGTGAGAACCCTTCACTGCGTCGGCGTTCAAGGGTCATGCGGTTGTGCAGAACGGACGCCGAATGCTCACCGGCATGATGGGCTTTGAAGCCCAGGAGCGCGGGACCGAGAATCCGAACCAGACCGATGTCCCGAAAGCGCTCGTCTTCGTTGGCACGTGCGATCCACGTGTCTGCCGCCGGATGCCGGACATGCACATGTAACATTGCGATGTGATGCAGCACATTGGCTTGCACGTAGGGGCTGTCGACGAGCTTGCATCGCTCGTATGCCTCGTCCATGCAGCGCTCAGTCGCGATCCAGTCGCCGGTCGCGAGCAGTGCGTTCATCCGCCAGCAGTCGGTGATGCTCGCGCTGCGCAGGCTGCTCGCGCCGATCGCCCCGGCGTCGGGCAAGAGCGACCGTCCCAGCTCGAGAGTCTTCAATGCGGTGTCGAACTCACCCATGAACATCTCGGATGCCGCCTGCATCTGGAGACTGCCGAATCGCGTCGGACCGTCGTCAAGCGAAGACGCCTTGCTTCCCAGCGCCCTGGCCAGGATGCGGGCGGCACGCAGGTTGCCGGCACCGATCTCTGCGCCGCATCTCGCGAGCATCGCTTCGAGGCGATACATCGGAACCCGTACCTCGGCGAGTATCTCGAGCGCCGCCGACAAGGCGTTTGTAGTCTCCGTGTGTGACGGTCCGAAGCGTGCCGCAGCCGCGCGCGCGATCTTGACCAGCAGCCTGGAGTGACGCTCCGAGTCACTCGAGCGAAGCCCGGCGCTTTCCAAATGCCCCAAGGCCTTCTTCAGGTGGATATCCGCTTCAATGCTGGCGCCTCTGTCAATGGCCTCGTCGCCCGCGCGTTCGTGAAGCGAAGCGGCTTTCTCGTCAAGCGCGGCCTGCCCGGCGTGATACGCGAGTTCCCCGGGAGACACGTCTTGAGACCGTTCCTCGAGCAAGGCAAGAATCGAAATGTGGAGTCGTCTTCGCTCGTCGGTGAGGAGGCTCGCGTGGACGACTTCCCGGAGCAGCGCGTGCCGGAAGGCATAGGTCGTTTCGAGCGCGCGATGATCCTCGACGAGTACGTCACCTTCGACCAGACTGTCCAACGCGGCTTCGACCCGAACACGGGGTTGACCCGTGACCCTGGCCAGCGCATCGATCTCAACCCGTTCGGCGAAGCAGGACGCGGCACGCGCGACGTTCCGTGCGTCCGGCAACCGGTCGACCCGCGCCATGAACGCATCCCTCAGGACGATCGGGATGTCGGCCAGGTCGGAATCCCCCGCATAGCCGTGGCGAAGAGAGCTGCCTCCCGCGCGTGCGGCGCCCATGGCCGATTTCACAAGTTCTTCCACATAGAGCGGAATGCCGTTCGAGCGGCGTACGATCTCTCGTACGGCCTTTTCCGAAAGGCTTCGCCCGGCGGCGACACTCTGACTGAGTTGACGGGTGTCCGGTTCCGAGAGGCCGTCCAGCAAGACCGTCATCGCCGCTTCCTGACTCACGGATGTGGATCGGGAACGCCTTCTTGTGGTCTCTATGACCAGCATCGGGCAGGTGCTTGTCGTTGAGCTCAGTTCGTCCAGCAGTTCACCGGTGCTGGGGTCGATCCAATGGGAGTCTTCGACGACGAGGCAGAGCGGCGAGTGGTCAGCACGACATCGAAGCATCTCCGAGATCGTCCGGATCAATCGACGCCGTCGATGCCCGGCGACCGATGCCTCCCTGACCAGAGCATTGTCTGGCGATTTCAGACCGAGAAGCTCGATCAGACCGTCGCGAGGGTCTCCCGAGGGCACACTTAGCTGATCGAGCAGGTGCAGATGACCCCGGACGGATGAATCGCGACTCCGTAGAAGCATCCCGTCGAGCCAGTTGCGCAACGGGAGAATCAAGGGGTGAAAGGCTGTCCCCGGGTGCAGTGGAGAGCATTCGAGGAACAGCGAATCCGCGTGCCCGATCCGGAGCGTCCTGAGGAACTCAGCCAACAGCGCCGACTTCCCCACGCCGGCATCCCCCTGGACGATCAAGTGGCCGCCCTCGCCGGCAAGGGTCCTTTCCCAGGCATGTTTCAGCTGCCTCATCGCGCTGCCGCGCCCGAGTAGTCTCGGCGGTCGGGTGAGACCGGTTCGACCCTTCGGCTGCGCAGGGTCCCCGGTAACGAGGTATGCCCCTCGAAGGGCGGCGAAATCCGTTTCGC
>JAUIAI010000777.1 GCA_030425615.1 Gammaproteobacteria bacterium | reverse complement strand
CGTGATGCTCTGCTACATGGAAGGCTGCCGCGATGGCGACCGGCTGCGTGCCGCGCTCGCCCGCGCGCGCGACAACGGCAAGCGACTGGTGATCATCAAGATCGGCCGCACCGAGGCGGGCAGTGCAGCGGCCGCGTCGCACACCGCCGCGCTGAGCGGTGAGGACGCGGTCTACGACGCACTGTTCTCGCAGTACGGCGTCTGGCGCGCACAAAGCATCGAGGAGTTCTTCTCGGTGGGCTATGCGGCGGCCACGACCTCGATGCCCGCGGGCGGACGTCTGGGCATCATGACCGTCTCCGGCGGCGTGGGCGCCCTGATGGCCGACGATGCCTCGAGCCTCGGCATGCCGCTGCCCGCGATGCCGCAGGCCGCGCAGGACGAACTCCGCGGTCTGGTGCCCTTCTGCGCGCCCGGCAATCCCGTGGACGTCACGGGCCAGTTCCAGAACCAGCACGACATCTTCGATCGCGCGATCGATCTCATGGCAACGAGCGGCAACTACGACGGTCTGGCCATCTTCACGGCTGCCTCGGGTCTGTCACCGGTCTTCGGGCCGCGTGTTCGCGACTCGCTGCTGGCGGCCCGCGAGCGCTATCCCGACATGGCCACCGCGCTGGTCACGCTGATGGACGACGACGACCGGGAGCGGCTCGACGGGGCGGGCATCCTCTGCTACGAGGACCCGGGTTCGGCCGTTCGTGCGATGGCGGCGTTGCGTTTCTTTGCGCAAGCCGCGCAGCGGCATGCCGAGCGCGGCCACGCCGGCGAAACCGCGCCCGCGCCGGCGCTGCCGGCCGGAACCCTGAACGAGCATCAGGCCCTCGGGGTCATCTCCGCGGCCGGCATCGACACCGTGGACGCCCGCGTGGCCGGCGATGCCGAGGCCGCCGTCCGGGCCGCGGCAGCGGTCGGCTATCCGGTCGTGCTCAAGATCCTGTCGGCCGACATCGGCCACAAGAGCGAGGTCGGCGGCGTTCGAGTCGGCATCGCAGACGAGGCCGCGCTTCGCGAGGCATACGACGAGATGCTGGAGCGTGTACGCAAGGCCAGCCCGGACGCCCGTATCCAGGGCGTGCTCGTGGCACCGATGATCTCGGACGGCGTGGAGATGATCGTCGGGAGCATGCAGGATCCGGTCTTCGGTCCGGTGGTCCTGTGTGGCCTGGGGGGCATCGCCGCCGAAGCCCTGCGCGACACCGCGCTGCGGGTCGCGCCGATCGATCTGGCCGACGCGCACGCGATGATCGACGAATTGCGCGGCCGGTCCATTCTCGACGGCCTACGCGGTGCGCCGCGCGCCGACGTGGAAGCGCTCGCGCGTGCCCTGGTCGCGCTTTCGGATCTCGCGGTCGCGGGACGCGACACGATCGAGAGCATCGACATCAACCCGCTGCGCGTGCGGGCGCAGGGCCAGGGTGTCCTGGCGCTCGATGCACTGGTGCTGCGTCGCTCGTGACCCGGGGCCCGGGGCCCGAAGGCCGGCACGGGCCATGCCCGTCGCGGCCCCGGGCCGGTGCCCGGCTACTGCCGGGACAGTGACTCGATCACCATGTCGTCACCGGCTCCGAGCGTGAAGCGGACCTTGTCACCCCGCTTCACGTTCTCGAGCATGCCCTTGTCCCTGACCTTGAACTCCATCGTCATGCCCGGCATGTCCATGCTCCTGATCGGGCCGTGCTGGATGGTCAGGGCGCCGGCGCTCTTGTTCACGCGCTTGATCTCTCCTTCCACGACTTCGGCTTCGTTCGGGGCGGCCGCGCCGTGCGCATGGCCCTGGCCGTGCTCGTTGCCCGCCGCCGGGACGGGACCTGCATAGGGCAGGATCAGGCAGGTGGCCAGAACAGTCATCAGCAGGGGTTTCATCTTCATCTTCTCCAGAGGGTCGAAACGAGATCCGCGCGATGCGGAAAAGGATTGATCAGCCATGGCCCTGGTGCCCCCGGGGCTTGCGTGCCCGCACCTCGAGCGCGGCACGATCCCGGGCGGCCCTTGGCATGAGCCCGGGGCCCGCGGCGGCCGGCGCCGCAGCCGACGGCGGCGCGTCGCCGGTCCATTCGTAAGCGACGGTCCCGTCGGGGTGGTCGTACCAGCCCGGATCCGAGTAGTCGTCACGCGGCTGGTCCTTGCGCACCTTCACCACGCTGAACATGCCGCCCATCTCCACGGAACCGAACGGCCCCTTGCCGGTCATCATCGGCGTGGTGTTCACGGGCAGCGGCATCGGCATCTCGGTCATGTCGGCCATGCCACGCTCGCCCATCACCATGTAGTCGGGCACCAGATCGCGCAGCTGACGCATGATTCCGGTGTGGTCCACGCCGATCATCGTGGGCACGTCGTGACCCATGGCGTTCATGGTG
>JAUIAI010000776.1 GCA_030425615.1 Gammaproteobacteria bacterium | reverse complement strand
CCATGCCGGGGATGTCCTCACCGAAGCGCTTGATCAGCGGGCCGACGGCGTCATCGATGTCATCGAGGCGGTCGCGGATGTCGGCGTCGTAGTTCTCGTCAGAGTGGTCGTTGACGCTGCCGTCGGGGCGCATCTGCCAGGCGGTGCACAGGTCACGGAGCTGGCGGTTGACCGGCAGGAAGCGGTGGAAGGTCGCCATGATCCGCTCACGCTCCGGGGCGTCATCGGGCAGACGCAGCATCGAGCCCACGAGCTCGGTGCCGGCGGGGGTCGGCATCATCATCGGACCCTTGACCAGGATCAGGCCGGCATCGGCCAGGCTCTGCTGGACCTCCGAGGCCTCTCCCCGAGCCATGCCACGCACCACGAGGCTCACCAGTTCGTCACGCTGCTCATCGGTCAGGGCCACGTCGGCCATGCTCTTCCTCCGCTGTGTGGTGCCGGCCCCTCGGACCGCCAATCATGTGGACGTCCAACTATCTCAGATGTCAGCATCGGTTTCCAGAGGTTCAGTCAAGAAACCCCTCCATCGGGACCGATGCGGGCGTTAGCATCCCAGCGACGGAGACCGGTGTCGCAACCGGGCTCACCCGTGACCGTGAGAGGAAGCCATGAAGGCCGTACAGCTCCCCAACTGGAAGTCCGAACCCCGACTCGTCGAGGTGCCCGCCGTGAACCGGCAGGTGCAGGAGCGGGTCCTGGTCAAGGCCGGCTACACGACCTGGAAGAAGGGAACGGGACCGATCCAGAAGATCGACGAGACCACGGGCGAGATCCTGTGCCTGGTCGAAGTACCGCCGGTCTACGACATGGTCACCAAGACCGTGCAGGTGTCACCGCCCAGCGTTCGGGAGGAGATCGTGCCCGCCGTCTACCGGACCGTTCGCAAGCAGATCCTGGTGAGTCCCGCGCAGACGCGCGAGATCGAGGTCCCGGCCGAGTTCCGCGACGTCAAGGTCAAACGGCTGGTGTCCCCGGCCCGTGAGGTCCGCGTCGAGATCCCCGCCCAGATGGGCCGGGTGGAGCGTCGCGAGATGGTCACGCCTGGCAAGGTGGAATGGCGCGAGATCCTCTGCGAGACCAACACCACGCGCCGACAGGTCCAGGCGATCCAGCGCGCGCTCCGTGACGCCGGCTTCGACCCCGGCCCGATCGACGGCATCGTCGCCAAGCGCACGATGGACGCGGTCAACGCCTACCAGCGGGCGAACGGCCTGCCGGTCGACACCTATCTGAACATGGCGACCGTGCGGGCGCTCGGCGTCGACGGCGGCGAGTGAACGCGAGGGGGGTGAATCAGGCGGCGGACGCCGCCTGGGCGCCCTGTCGTCCCACGTCGCCACGCCGCAGCAGATAGCGCTGGCGCCCGGTCAGGACGAGTTCACCCCGCTGGTTGCGGATCTCGCTGCGCAGGGTCAGAACGCCGGTCGTCCGCCCCGGCGTGCATTCCTCGACGATGAGCACCGGGTACAGGGTGTCGCCGACGAAGACCGGCGCCAGGAACTCGCTCTCCTGGGAAATGAAGGCCTTCAGGGAATCCTCGACCATGTGCGGGAACAGCCCGGCGCCCGCCGCGGTCTGGATCAGCACCTGGAATCCGTGCGCCAGCATGTGCGGCATGCCGCGTTCCCGGCAGAATTCGACGTCGTAGTGGATCGGGTGATTGTCCCCGCTGGCGAGCTGGAACGCGGCGAAGATCGCATCGGTCATCGTACGGGACGGAAGCGGGAACCGCTCGCCGACTTCGAAGTCTTCGAAGGCGCGCTGCGGGCAGAGGCTCTCTCGGGTCATGAGGTGAGAATCCAGCGGATGATCGCCGCCCGCATGTCGGCATCCTCGGTCAGCGTGTCACGCACCCGGAGCCCGATTCCGGGCCAGCGCTGACTGGCCTGATCGACGAGCGCCGGCAGGTCTTCGCGGGTGTGCGCACCGGGCGCCAGGAACACGGGCACGATGTCGAGACGGCTGCGGCCCTGATCCACCAGACGTTCGATGGCCGTCAGGAGATCAGGCTCCATGAGCTCCAGGAATGCGAGCTCGACCGGCCGACCGGAGCACTGCGCGAGTTCGACACGCAAACGTTCGAACGGTTCGCGCCAGGACGGACGGCGCGCTCCGTGACAGAAGAGCACGATCGCATCGGAAGCGAAGGGTGGGTCGTTGTCGGTCATCTCGGAGCACGGTGATTGAAGGCTCATCGTAACCCGCAAGCCGCTGGTCCCCGACCATGCCCGAGATGGTCCTGCCTGCTAGAATCGCCCCCACTACAGGTGGTTTTCTGCATCGTATTTCGCTGCCATCTGCACTATCTTGCCTGCCGGCATCCGGGCCGGCCATTCCAACAGGAGGAGTCCATGTTGCGCA
>JAUIAI010000775.1 GCA_030425615.1 Gammaproteobacteria bacterium | reverse complement strand
CCCACCCGGGCGCCGAGGAACAGGGCATCGCGGTCGTGCGAATCCAGAGGTCGATGCGCCAGGCCGTTCCAGACCGGTTCGAGGTGCTCACCCGCGTCGGCCATGAGGCGGGTCAGGCAGCGGCTGGATTCACCGGTCACATCCACCAGCGCCTGACGGAACACGTCGCCCGCGTGCCCGCCCAGGAGCTGATCCTGCAACGCCGCGGCGCCGATGAAGGCGGTGGGCTGGTCGTGGGCCAGTTCGCGCGCGAAGTGCAGTCGCCAGAAGTGCACGTCCACCGGCATCGGGCCCGGGGCATAGCCGAGCGACTCGAGGTCGCCGGTGGCGAGCTCTCGCGCCGCTTCCCACGAAAGCGCGAGCTGCACCAGCGGGGCGCGCAGTTGCGCCACGGGACGGGCCCAGGGATGGCCGGCGATGGCGAACGCGCCTTCCGCGAGCACTCCCAGCAGGTGCCAGTGCGCGGACAGGGTGCGTTCGTACTGATTCGGTGTGAAGCCCGAAACCGCGAACGTTCGCAACTGGCCGATCAGACGTTCACGATAGTCAGCCGCGACGAAGGCCAGATGCCCGGCCGTGTCGAGAACACGAGCCGGGGCCGCCGCAGGCTGCCCGCCCGCCGGCCGGTAGGAAGTGTCGTGCTGCACGATGGCTCTGTTTTCTTGTTCTACACCCCCAAAAAGGTAGGGGCAGATGCCATCGTTGTCTATGGTCAACCCTGGTGATGGAGTACCCAATAAGCGGCAGAACCCTCCATCAACTCCGCGTTTGCGGCCAACCGGCGCAACTCCGCCGGTCAGGACGCGGCCCGCCGCAGCCTGGCCGCCGAGCGATGCTCCCGGGTCAGCGCTTCATCGGGAACGGGCGGGTCGCCGCGAAGTTCGACTCCGTATTCGTCGCGCGCCTGCTCCGGCGAGATGCGGCCCAGCCGGACGTCTTCGGCCACGAGATGCGGCTCGCGCGTGAACGGATCGCCGAAGCCGCCGCCGCCGGGTGTGCCGACGTGGACTCGGTCTCCGGCCTCGAGCACGATGTCCTGTGCCTTGGACAGGTGCGGCGGTCGGATCGCCTGGCCGTCACGCCAGACGGTCACGGTGTTGACCCCTCCCGGGGCGCCGCCGCGCACGCCGGGTGGCCCGTCGCGACCGTGATCCATGACGAAGCTGGCGCGAGCCTGGCCGCGCAGCAGTTCGACCTCGTAGTCGACACCGAACCCGCCGCGGTGCCGTCCCGCGCCGGCCGAACGCTCACGCAGCGCGTAGCGCCGGTAGAGCACGGGGAACGCCTGCTCCATGATCTCGATGGGCGGCGCCTTCGAGATTCCGATGGTGGAACAGCCGTTGGTGAGTCCGTCGTGATGCGCGTTGCCGCCGTAACCACCGCCGGAGATCTGGTACATGACGTAATCGCGCCCGCGCTGCGGATCATGTCCGCCGAGGGCGAAGTTGCCGCTCGTGCCCGCGGGTGCGGCCGTCACCCGGTCCGGCAGCACGTCGACGAGCGCGAGGAAGACGGCCTCCGCGATCCGCTGCGAAACCTCGGCCGCGCAGCCGGACACGGGCCGCGGGTAATGCGCATCGAGGAACGTTCCCGTGGGACGCGGGACATGCAGCGGCTCGAACGCCCCCGCGCTGATCGGCACCTCCGGAAAGATGTGCCGCATCGCGAGATAGACCGAACTGCAGGTCGTGGCGAACACCGAGTTCATGGGCCCCTGACAGGGCGGGCTCGATTCCGAGAAATCGAACGTGAGTTCGCCGTCGCGTTTGGTCACCGCCAGCCGGATCAGCAGCGGTTCGTCGACCACGCCGTCGCTGTCCACCTGGGCGACGCTGCGGTGCACGCCGTCCGGTATCGCGGCGATCGCCGCCCGCATCTGTTCGGCCGCACGCACCCGCAGTTCGGCGATGGCCTGCCGCACGGTGTCGTCCCCGTACCGGTCGAGCAGCGCGGTCAGGCGATCCTCCCCGACGGCGAGCGCCGCCGCCTGGGCCTTGACGTCACCGATGCGCTGCTCGGCCACCCGTATGTTCGAGCAGATGATCGCGTAGATCTCCTCGTCCAGACGCCCCTGCTTGAACAGGCGGACCGGCGGCAGGCGCAGTCCCTCCTGCTCGACGGCCGTGGCGTTCGCGGAGAAGCCCCCGGGAACGGCACCGCCGGTATCCGGCCAGTGCCCGGTGTTCGAAAGCCAGCAGTAGATCCGCCCGTCCCGATAGAACGGCTTGGCGAAGCGCACGTCCATGAGGTGTGTGCCACCGAGATAGGGATCGTTGACGATGTAGATGTCGCCGGGTTGCGGCTGCGCGGCCTCGCCGCGCGCGATCATGTCGATCAGCATACGGGTGGAATACTGCATCGTGCCGACAAA
>JAUIAI010000774.1 GCA_030425615.1 Gammaproteobacteria bacterium | reverse complement strand
TCGCACCGAGTGGTCGCGGTCGGACTCGCCGGCGGGCGCTCCGAGCAGCATCGCCGGCATCACGCCGAGGTAGTGGATCACCGTCGCCCGGCTCTCGCGGACCGTCGCCCACCAGTCGGCGGGATGAAAGCGGTCGGCGAGAACGATGGTGCCGCCGATCAGCAGCATCACCATGCTGGATACGGCCATCGCGTTCATGTGCACGAGCGGCAGCGGCGACAACAGCCGGTCCTCACCGGGACGCAACGCGCAGTAACCCCCCAGCTCCCGGTACCAGGTTCCCGCGAACAGGAAGTACTCGTTGGGCAGGATGCAACCCTTCGGACGGCCGGTGGTGCCGGAGGTGTAGAGCAGCGCACATTCGGTGGCGATGTCCGGCGTGTCCCGGGACCGCGGTGCCTCCGGCGCGCTTCCCGCCACGGGCGACTGGTCAGGGGAAACGACGGTCAGCGAGTGCCCGGCCCGCTGCGCCGCCTCGCGCAGCCGGTCGTGGTGGTCGGGCAGCGAAACCGCCAGGACCATGTCCGAGTTCTCCACCAGGTAGGCGAGTTCGCCGACGCGGAACTCCGCATTGATCGGCACGACCGAAACGCCCAGGGCATTGAGCGCGAACCAGTGCGCGAAGAACTCCGGCCGGTTCTCGAGCAACAGGCCGGCCCGGTGGCCATGGCCGTACCCGGCCGCGGCATAGCCTTCCCGCAGCGCCTCCACGCGTCTCTCGAAATCGGCATAGGTGATCTCGCCGGCCTCGATGCCGTAGGCCCGCGCGGTGCGGGAGGGCACGCAAAGGAAGGGGCGCGCCGGCCAACGGGCGGCCGACTCGCGAAAAGCTTCGTAGACGGTGCCTTCGAGCACCGGGGTGACGCCGTCGGCGCCGGTCTCTGCGGTCATGGGAAGAGCTGGATGGAGCCGAAGCCGGCGTCCGGGTTGACGAGATCGACCTTCTTGAGGCGCATGCGCAGCCCCCCGTCGGTCAGCACCAGGTGGTGATAGGCGGTGGCGCCGAGCACGATCTGGGTGTCACGCTGCGTTTCCAAATACAGGAAAGGGGTGCGGATCACGACTTCGCGGGCCACTTCGTCGATCCGTTCGACGGCGGGCTGTTGCAGCACGTGATGACAGTGACTGGGGATGTTCTGCGAGAACGAGCGCGGGTTCTTGAGCCGCTCGATCCGGACCTTCAGCAGCAGCCTGTCCTCGTAGAAGAGCGACTGGTGGTTGACGCCGTCGGGCTGATCGCGCGTGAGCGGCATCCAGTAGATGCCGTCCTCGGTGAACATCTCGTACCAGTCGTCCAATCGCTTCTCGTCGAGCGTGCGCGCCTCGTTCACGACGAAGGCCAGTGCGTCGTCGACAGCGGGCAGGTTCGCGGGAGTGGCCATGTCAGGCGCCCTCCCCGACCACCGCTGCGGACTCGCCGGCCATCGACGCGAGCATGAAGCGGCGCCAGGTCTGGAACTGGCTGCGCATCGAGATCTCCGAGTGCCCGTCGTAGTTGCCCGCCAGATGTCCCACCTCTTCGGGCGAGAACCGGCGGTGCAGACTCACCCACTCGTTGCCCTGCGCCGCGAGCCCTTCCTGGATCGCCCGGTAGCAGTGCAGATCGTCGTGCCCCACGACGGACGTGGGCGCGTTGATCAGCCGCGAGTACATGAGCGTGCGCTGCAACAGGCTGTCCGGCGCACCCACGAGCCGGAAGGTCCAGCTCTCGATCATCGTCTTGTCCGCGGCGATCGGCCGCGCGATGCGGATCGCCTGAATGGCGCCCTTGATCGTGAGTGTCGGGTAGTAGACCGTGTTGTGTCGCACCTCGCCGAGGATCCGGGCGGCACGCTCTTCTCCGTAGGACGCGGCCATGGCCTTCTCGTAATCCCCGACGGCCGAGTAGGCGGAATGGATCGAGAAATTCACGCCGGTATAGCTGTGACCGTTCTCGTAGATCTTCACACCCATCTGGTCGAAGAAATCGTAGCCGGACACGAACGGCACGAACTGCTCGATCACCATGGGCTTGGGCTTGTCCGCAGGCTCCTTGGCCCAGAGTTTGCGCGCGGTGCCCGCCGACGACTCGTGCGCCACCATCGGGTGCATGGTGTCGTTCAGGTTCTCGACGAACATCTTCCAGTTGCAGTCGTGCATGTAGCGAAGAACGCCGCCTGCGACTTCGAGCCGCCCCTCGGGGGCCCGGTCGACCATGTTGTCGATCGAACTCAGCGAATCCCCGAAGTACTCTTCAAGCGTCGGACCGTCGGCTTACAGCCGGGCGAAGATGAAGCCCCGGTATTCACGCACGGCCGAGACCGGAATCAGGCCGCGGCTGCCCTCGCAGCGATCGAATCCGGTGTTCTCGTAGCCCTCCTTGAGCGGGATCGCGAGCAGAC
>JAUIAI010000773.1 GCA_030425615.1 Gammaproteobacteria bacterium | reverse complement strand
CCGCCAGCCGGGATGCCCGGGCAGGGGCCGGGTCCGCGCATCGATCCAGTCGGCCAGTTCCCGGTATCGCTCGCGCAGCAGCTTCTCGTAGGGCGGGGACAGATGGATGGCGACCGGTGGGTCGCCGGCCCAGTCCGCCAGGAGCCGCGCGGCCATCGTTGCGGGCTGAAGCTCCCAGGCCCAGCCGTGGACGCTTCCGGCCATCGGTCGACCGCTCACCATGAGGAGCTGCGGGTCCCCGAAAACGTAGATCGGACCATCGGGCAGTCGCGGTAAGGCGGCCGCGGCCTCGCGTACGGCCGGCACCGGCACCGCCGCGGTGTGCGCGTGCCACCAGGAGGGCAGCGCCGGCGCGAGGATGAGGATCGAGCCCAACGCGGTCATCGCGGGTCGCCAGCGGGACGCGGGCGATGCACGCAGCGCGTGTTCGAGGGTGGCGGCGGCCAGCAGGCCCAGCAGCGGCGAGATCAGGAAGAAGTCGAAGGGCCAGCCGGCGAAACGCTCCGTCATGATTCCCGCGAGCGACGCAAGCAGCACCAGTCCGAGCCGTGCCGCGCTCAGCGGGAGCGCGAGCGGCCGACGTGCGGGCACACCCAGGACGAGGGCCGCGGCAGCGGCCGCGACGAGGAACAGGTGATGGTCCAGGTACCAGCGTGCCGCATCCGGCAGGTGGCTGGCCGTGGCGCCCGGGTGCACCGCATCGGCCAGATCCCGCCAATGCGTGAGTGTGGTCCACGCCTCGCCGGACGCGCCGGTTGCAGTGAGCCACCCGGCGATCGCGGCCAGGGTCAGCACGGCGCCCGAGATCGCCGCCGGGCGTGCACCTCTGGGTGCAACGAGCAGAACCACAAGCGCCGGCGCGATGGCGCTGAACTTGATCGAGGCGGCGAGCATGAGTGCCCCGCCGCCGGCGAGGGCGGCCGGACGACTGCCCGAGGCGCAGCCGAGCAGTCCGAACAGGATCGCCAGACCCGCGAAATAGGCCGGCTGGGACAGATGCCACGCGCCCGCGGCCAGCAGATAGGGCGCCACGACGAGCACACCGGTTGCGGTGCGTGCCGCGGCCGATGTCATCCGGGGCCGCAGGCTCGCGGTCGTCGTCGCCGCGGCGATCGCGGCCATCACGAGGCCCAGCACATGGATGGCACTCTCCGCGCTACCGAACAGCAGGCGCGCGAGCATGTGCAGCAGGTAGACGCCGGGCGCCTTGAGGTCCCACCAGTCACGATACAGGGCGTCGCCCTCGAGGAGCCGTCCGGCACCGATGTGGAACAGCGCCGTATCGCCGTTCAGGGGCACGGCGAGCGTCGGCCAGCCGAAGGCGAGCACCAGGCCCGCGGCGATCATGGGCGGCAGGGCGAGCGCACGCAGGGAGCCGTCGACCGCGGCGGGCCGCGACGCGGTGCGCCAGCCGGGTTCAGCGTTCATCGCTGCCGCGGACCGGGGAAGAGATCTCGTTCAGCACTTCGGGATTTCGCAAGGCCTCCCTGCTCGCGACGGGCCGTCCGGCGAGAACTGCCCGGACCGCGCCCTCGGCCTGCTTGCCGCTGTGGGTGACCGGCAGCGCCGAGATCGCCTGGATGCGGGCCGGGACGTGCAAGGGGGAGGTCGCGTCGCGGATCGCGCGCTTGATCCGAAGCGTCATCGGGCGATCGAGGATGGCGCCGTGGGCCAGGGTCACGAGCAGGACCAGTCGCTGTCCGCCGGGGTCGTCCGGGTCCGGCTCGCCGGCGGCCATGGCCTCGGCCACGCCCTCGACCGTGGTGGCCACCGCCTGGACCTCCGCCGGACCGATCCGCACGCCGCGCACGTTCAGTACGCCGTCGCTGCGCCCGAGAATGCGCACGGATCCGCCGGAGCGGATCAGCGCGCGGTCGCCGTGGGTCCAGACGCCGGGATTCTCCCGGTAGTAACTGTCGTCCAGTCGCGAGCCGTCGGTGTCACCCCAGATCGCGACCGGACGCGAAGGGAACGGTGTCTTGCAGACGAGATCGCCTTCGCCGTGGGCAACGATACCGCCTTCGCCCGCCACCGCGAGTCTCATGGCCAGGCCCGGTCCGGTGCTGTCGCCGCGTACCGGGGGCCGGTGCGGATGCCCGAGCACGAAGCAGCCGACGATGTCCGTTCCGCCCGAGATCGATTCCACGCGTGCGCCGTCGAAGGCCTCGTCGAGCCAGTCGTACTGACGTTCGTGGAGAACGGAGCCCGTGGAGAGCACGGTGTGAAGCGAACCCAGATCGAAGGCATCCGCGGGGCGTTTGCCGAGTTGCTCCAGAACCTGGAAGTAGGCAGGGCTGGCGCCGAACACCGTGACGCGTTCCTCGCCGAGGAGTAAGGCTTCGTGGATCTCTCCGTCGGTGGTAGGTTCATCGCACGATGACC
>JAUIAI010000772.1 GCA_030425615.1 Gammaproteobacteria bacterium | reverse complement strand
GATGTGATCGACCGCGACGGTCCCGTCCTCGTAGACCTTGGTCAGGTCCACGAGTTCCAGTGACGCGGCATTGGCAGACGACATGACCCCCGGTTCCTCCTCGCCGGCACTCCCGCCGGCCTCGCTCCGACCGACTTTAGCAAGAGCCCTGCCAGACGGAGGATCACGGCCCGGAGCCCGTCGATCTGCACCAGGAACCGGCGGTTACGCCTGAACTTGGTGCACCTCGGGTGGGCGGATCACCGGGCGCGCCATCCTGGGGCATGGCGGAATCCGGAAGGCCTGCCGGACGGGTCGCGCGATCGCAGGGGCGCCTCGCGCGCAGGCCGCTATCCTGACGGCCGAAGGCCCCGAATCGAACAAGAGGAGAGAACCATGTCCGAACTGGTCTTGCGAGAGGATCACGCCGGCGTCTGCCGGCTCACCCTGAACCGGCCCGACAAGCTCAATGCGCTCAACGTGGCCTTGTTCCGTGAACTGGACGCGCACGTGCGCGCCCTGGCCGGTCAGGCGGACACGATCGGCTGCGTGATCCTCGGCGGAGCGGGCCGCTGTTTCTCGGCCGGTCACGATCTGCACGACATCGGGGCGGGAGAGGATCCGCCGGAGGAGCACTACCAGGCCAAGGTCATCGAGGCGCTGTCCGCGCTGCCCCAGACGGTGATCGCGGCCGTGCACGGGCACTGCATGACCGGCGCCCTGGAACTCGCCCTGGCTGCCGATCTGATCGTCGCCGCGGATGACGTCCGCTTCGCCGATACCCACGCGCGCTGGGGTCTCACCCCCCGCTGGGGAGGTAGCCAGCGTCTGCCCCGCCAGATCGGCCGGCAGGCCGCCATCGACATGATGACCACGGTCCAGGCCGAGGAGGCGCTTCGCCTCGGTCTCTGCGCGCGCGTCCTGCCCGCGGCCACGTTCGAAGCCGGCGTCCAGGCCCTGGCCGAAGAAATTCTGACCAATTCCTGGTATGCGCTTCAGGGCATCAAGCGGCTGGTACGCCAGACCGAGGGCATGCGTCTCGAGGAGGGGCTGGTGCACGAACTGCACCGGGGCCCGGGCCGCGCGCCCGATCACACCGAGCGGGTGGCAAGGTTCACTCGCCGGCGCGGCTGAACTCCGTATCGCGGTGTCGGGCGTCGGTCCTGCACAACGGCGGTACACGTTGGTCGACCGCTGAACCGGCGTCGGCGGCCTTACACCGCGTTGATGTCGCCCGGGGACGGCGTGCCACGCAGAGTGACGAATGTTTCCGCCACTCCGGAGCCGTTCGTCCCGATGTTGATCGATACCCGCCAGTTCGGCCAGCCCAGTCTGAGCAGCGATGTCTGCATCGTGGGCGCAGGCCCGGCCGGCATCACTCTGGCGCTGCAACTCGCCGCGCAAGGCATCGGGGTGACCCTGATCGAGAGCGGCGGTCTCGAGGCCGAGCGGATGACGGTCGGCCTGAATCGTGGACACAACCTCGGACTCCCCTACCCGCTCGGCCCGGGCAACCGCAGCCGACATCTCGGCGGCAGCAGCAACTGCTGGGGCGGGTTCACCCAGCCGTTCCAGGCCTGGGACCATGACGACAGGCCATGGATTCCGGACAGCGGCTGGCCGTTTCCGTGCGAGACGCTCGCTCCGTACCGGGCCCGCGTCGAGAATCTGCTGCGAATCGATCCGCAGCAGTACGACCCCCGCTGGTGGGCCGAGCGCCTGCACGGGCCGGACCTGGAGCGATTCCCGCTCGATCCGCAGCATCTGACCGATGCGATGTCCGCGCTGACCCCTTTGCGGTTCGGAGACTACTGGCGCGAGGCGCTGACGCAGTCACGCCGGATCCAGGTGCTGTTGTGGGCCAACGCGGTGGAGATCGAGGCCGACCGGCCCGCGACCCACGTGACCGGCATCCGGGTCAGGACCCTGAACGGGCAGGAGACGCGGGTGCTCGCGAGACGCTTCGTGCTGGCCGCGGGCGGCATCGAGACGCCGCGGCTGTTGCTCGCCTCCCGTCGCTCGATGCCCGAGGGCCTGGGCAACGGCCAGGGCCTCGTCGGCCGCTATTTCATGGATCACCCACGCATCTACTGGGGCCGGGTGAACTTCCGGGATGCCTGGCGGGGCCACCGTCTCTACGACATCAAGTTCAACTACATCCGGACGCCGATCCGGATCGGCCCGGCGCAGGGCAGCGGCGTACTGAAGCTGCCCTACGAGGTTCAGCGGCGCGAGCGGCTGGGCAACAGCCAGGTCTGGCTGCGCTCGGTCTTCTTCGGCGAATCGACCCGGATCAACATGGCGCTGCAGCGCATGCAGCAGCGCCTGCCGAACGGGCGCCGGCCGGGGTTCGGTCTGGTGCGCGACGCCGCCACGCTGCTCGGCCAACCCCTCGCTTCCTGCAC
>JAUIAI010000771.1 GCA_030425615.1 Gammaproteobacteria bacterium | reverse complement strand
TCGCCCCGCGCACGCTGATGCCCTCCGCGCTGCGGGAAATGGGGGTCACACCGTATACGGACATGACCGAAGGTCTGCGTGACGTCGACGTGATCATCATGCTGCGTCTGCAAAACGAGCGCATGCGGGGTGCCCTGCTGCCCTCGGCACAGGAGTACTACAAGCATTTCGGTCTCACCACCGAGAAGCTCGCGATGGCCAGTCCTGACGCGATCGTCATGCATCCGGGGCCCATGAATCGTGGGATCGAGATCGAGTCCGCGGTGGCTGACAGCCCGCAGTCGGTGATCCTGAACCAGGTCACTTTCGGAATCGCCGTCCGTATGGCGGTGATGAGCATGCTGGCCGCCTCATGACCAGGCCGGACACTCTCACGGGCATGGCCCAGATGGAAAGACTCACACTACGTGGCGCGCGGCTGCTCGATCCGGATTCGCGCCTGGACGCCGTCGAAGACCTGCACCTGGCCGGGGGCAGGGTCCTCGCGATCGGCGCGGCGCCGGACGGCTTCGAGGCCGAACGGGTGATCGACTGCGCGGGACGCTGGGTCATGCCGGGGCTCGTGGATCTCGCCGCGCGTATGCGCGAGCCTGGGCTCGAATACAGGGCGACGCTCGAATCGGAACTGCGGGCCGCACTGGCCGGGGGGATTACGAGTGTCTGTTGTCCGCCGGACACCGATCCGCCCCTGGACGAACCCGGTCTCGTGGAGATGCTGAAGTACCGGGCTCACACGCTCGGCGGCCCGTCACTGTACCCGCTGGGTGCGCTCACGGTGGGCCTGCGCGGCGAGGTGATCACGGAGATGGGCCAGCTCAGCGAGGCCGGTTGCGTGGGCTTCTCCCAGCCGGGGCGACTGCCCGCGGACACGCAGGGACTGTTGCACGCCATTCAGTATGCGAGCACCTTCGGCTTCACGGTCTGGCTCCAGCCGCAGGACGCCTGTCTCGGCCGTGGTGGCGTGGCGCACAGCGGCCGCGTCGCCAGCCGGCTCGGCCTGCCGTCCGTTCCCGTGGTCACCGAGACCGTGGCGATGCACACCATTCTGGAGCTGGTCCGCGCGACCGGAGCCCGGGTGCACCTGTGCCGGGTCTCGTCTGCTGCCGGCGTGGGATTGCTCAGGCAGGCCAAGGAAGAGGGGCTGCCGGTCACGGCCGACGTCGCCGTGCACCATCTGCATCTCACCGATGTCGACATCGGTCACTTCGATAGCCGCTTCCGGGTCGAGCCGCCGTTTCGCGACGCGCGTGACCGCGACGCGCTCGGTGCGGCCGTGGCCGATGGCACCATCGACGCGGTGTGCTCGGACCACACGCCGGTCGACGACGACAGCAAGCACATGCCGTTCGCCGAGGCAGAGCCCGGTCTGACGGCTCTGGAGTTGTTACTGCCGTTGCTCGTGAAATGGCAGTCCGAACACGGACTGGATCTGCTGCATACCCTGGGGGCCGTCACGAAGCGCGCCGCGGACGTACTCTCCGTCGAGGCCGGCCGGCTCACTCCTGGCGCAGTGGCGGATCTGGCGGTCTTCGATCCCACCCACGCCTGGCGGCCCGGCCCTTCGACACTGCGCAGTCAGTGCGTCCATACGCCGTACGCGGACTACGAACTGCAGGGGCGGGTGGGTGCGGTCGTCCTCGCCGGACGCTGGGTCGGTCTGGATGGGTGAGAACCGCACGTTCGACCGGGCAACCTTCCCGCTGCGAAGGGTGGTGGCTTGGGCGTGATCCGGGCGCTGGGCCGGCTGGTTGCGCTCGTGGCGTTGTTGTTCGCCGGGCTCGCCATCGTGACGGCCCGCTTCCGTTTCCTCGACCAGAGCGGCCGCGACGCCTGGGTCGAACGCTGGTCGCGCTGGCTGCTGGCGGTATGCGGCATGCGCCTGCGGGTGCTGGGTCGCCCGCCACCGCCCGGTTCCGGGGCGCTCGTGGTGGCGAATCATCTGTCATGGATCGACATCTTCGTCATCGATGCGCTGTTCGCCGCCCGCTTCGTGGCGAAATCGGAGATCGCGAACTGGCCGGTCATCGGACTGCTGGTGTCGAGCGTGGGCACGCTGTTCATCGAGCGTGGCCGGCGGCATGCGGTCCAGCATATGCTGCACACGGTTGCCAGCCACCTCGAAGCCGGGGAGCGCGTGGCCGTCTTCCCCGAAGGCACGACATCCGACGGGCGCCGCTTGCTTCCCTTCCATGGCAACCTGATTCAGGCGGCTATCGTGACGTGCACTCCGGTGTTTCCGGTTGCCCTCGGCTTCTTCGACCTTCAGGGGCGGCGCAGCGACGCGCCGCTGTTCGTGGGGGACACCACGCTCGTGGCGTCCGTCTGGCGGATCCTGAGCGCGCCCGGAATCGAGGCTCACGTCCATCTGCTGGACCCGATCGAGACGTC
>JAUIAI010000770.1 GCA_030425615.1 Gammaproteobacteria bacterium | reverse complement strand
TGGGTATCATAGGCTACGATCCAGGCGAAGTTGGCGGCGAACAGCCACAGTGTTTCCAGCGACAGGCCGGCGCCGGTGGCGGTATAGGCCATGGGAATGCCCCAGGAAAACGCGATGCCGAGCACCAGTTGCGGCAGGTTGGTGACGCGCTTGGCGAACGGATAGAGCGCTGCCACAAGCGCGCCGCCGAAAGAAAGCAGCACGGTGTCGCGGCCGAGCAGGAGCACGAGGCCAAAGGCCAGCGCCAGTAAAACGCCGAAGGCCACCAGGGCGGCGGACGGCGGTAACTCGCCGGTGGCAAGCGGCCGGCCCCGCATGGCGGGCCCGAAGTGCAGATGTCCGATCTCGATCGTTCCCGCGGCGGGGGTCACGCGCATGTACGAGGCCACGCCGGCCGCCCGCCCGGTGGCCGGATCGACGATCGCGAAGAACAACGGATCCTCGGACGCCGCCGCCCCGGTCAGCCATGCCGCATAACCCTCCCGATCAGCGAACGGTCCATAGGGCAGATACGTCCAGCCCGCATCGTTGGCGGGTTCGCAGCACGCGGAGTACAAATCGTCCAGGTGGCGGGCGGCGTCGAGCGGTTCCAGCCGCGCGTGGGGGCCGGCCATGACGGCCCGCGACGGCCGCGGGGGCGGTGTCCATGCCGTGACGGGCTCGCCGACCGGCTGTCCGTGCTCGTTCAGCGGCATGGCCCGCACCCCGGCCGCACGGCCCGGCGGCGTCCCGCCGAACGCGTTCCGCTCATCGGAAGTCCGCCGTCACCTTGCGCAACGTGACCACGACCTGCTCGGGCGTTCGCGCCCACGCCAGCGCCGAGGCATCGACCTCCTTGAGGGCATGGACGATGTCCGGATCGTGCAGGGTCACGTAGGGCTTGCCCAGCGCGGCGCAATAACCGGCATCGAAGGCGGCGTTCCATTGCTTGTACTTGTCGCCGAACCGGATGACCGCGATGTCGCACTGTTCGATGAGGTTGCGGATGCGGATCGCATTCACCTTGGCCGATTTGTGATCGCGCCAGAAGGGGTCGGTTTCGTCGCCCAGATGGTCTCCGGCGGCGTCGCTGGCTTCGTGATCCGTGAGCGCGGAGGTGAACTCGACCGGCAGATCGGCCTCGCGCGCACCCTCGATGATGCGGTCGCGCCAGTCGGTGTGTATCTCGCCGGAGAGATAGACGGTCCAGATCATGTCGGTGTCCTCGCTCGTTGATGGTCTGCGTATCGTACCCGGGCCCGACGACTGCGTCGCCGCGCCCGGACGACCCGCCGGGGCGGCTGCTCCGTCCCGTTTCGGGCGACATCCATCCCTGCCGGGAATGGCTTCACCGTTTGGATCCGCACGATCGCGTGGGCGGGGTCCGGTCATCCGGGAAGGAGTACCGATGCTCCGGAGGACGGTGGATCCCGGTTCAGGTCAGCCCTCGATTGCCGTTGTCAGAGGGATGATGAGCACGGGCTCACGACAGACGAGGCGATCGGATGGACGCGAGACTACAGATACTGCCCGGCAAGGAACTGGTCGTGTTCCTCGTCGGACTCGGAAACGGCATGCAGGCACTGACCACGAAGCCGGAAGGGTTCGTGGACGGTCTCAAGGCCGCGAACGACCTGCTCTCTTTCTCACCGCCGGAATCGCTGGAGACCGCGCCGGAGGAGCTCTTCCCCTGGACCGGCAACGTCTGAGCCCCAGCGCCGTCCCACACCCGCAGACCCTGCTCGACTCACGATGCGCTGATACTGTATTTTTATACAGTCATGATCGCGTCCTATGCCGAGCTGCACTGCGTCAGCAATTTCTCGTTCCTGCGCGGCGCCTCCCACCCGGAGGAGCTCGTGCGGCGCGCGCACGAGCTCGGCTACGCGGCCCTGGCGGTCACCGACGAGTGCTCGGTCGCCGGCGTGGTCCGCGCCCACCTGCAGGCCCGCGAAACCGGCCTGCCCCTGATCGTCGGCTCCGAGTTCGGGCTGCACACGCTGTCCGTGCCCGGCGCACCGCCCCCGCCGCCGTCCACCGGCGGTACGCCCGTGCGCCCGGAGCACTCACCGCGGCTGGTGCTGCTGGCCGCCCACCGCGACGGCTACGGCAATCTGTCCGAGCGCATCTCGGCGGCCCGCCGCCGGGCCGGCAAGGGCGAGTACCGGCTGAGCCTGGAAGATCTGGCCGACGGCGTACCCGGCACGCTCGCGCTGTTCGTGCCCGCGGCCGACGCGCTTCGCCGGCCACGGGCACGCGAGCATCACCTGCGGTGGCTGAGCTGGCTGCGCCCGCGCTTCGAGGGCAGGCTCTGGATCGCCGCCGAACTGCTCACCCACGGTGACGACCCCGCCCGGCTCGAGGGGCTGCGCGGCTGGGCCCGGCGGCTCGGTCTGCCGCTGGTGGCCGC
>JAUIAI010000769.1 GCA_030425615.1 Gammaproteobacteria bacterium | reverse complement strand
CGACCAGGGCACGGTCGATTTCGTGCCCAACTACGACGGGTCGGCCGAAGAGCCGGCTCTGTTGCCGGCACGCCTGCCCATGGTGCTGCTGAACGGGGCTTCCGGCATCGCGGTGGGTATGGCCACGGAGATTCCGCCGCACAACCTGCGCGAGGTCGCCGAGGCCGCGGTCGCCACGCTTCGCAAGCAGCGGATCAGCACCGCCGATCTGCTGGAGATCATGCCCGGCCCGGATTTCCCGGGTGGCGGCCAGATCATCTCGGCACCGGAGGTCCTGCGCGACGTTTACGAGGCCGGTCGCGGATCGGTCAAGGTGCGTGCGCGCTACACCTTCGAGGAGATGGCGCGGGGTCAGTGGCAGCTCGTCGTTCACGAACTTCCCCACGGAGTATCCGCGCAGCGGGTGGCCGAGGAGATCGAGGAGATCACCAACCCCAAGGTCCGGGCCAACCGGAAGGCGCTCACGGCCGAGCAGCAGCAGCTTCGTCAGACGATGCTCTCCGTGCTGGACACGATTCGGGACGAGTCCGGCAAGGACGCACCCGTTCGGCTGGTCTTCGAGCCCAAGACGAGCCGGATCTCGCGTGCCGAGCTGGTCAATCAGTTGCTTGCCCACACCAGCCTCGAGACCAGCGTCGCGATCAATCTGGTCATGATCGGCATCGACGGACGCCCCCGCCAGAAGCCGCTGGTGGAGATCCTGCGCGAATGGGGCCAGTTCCGCTTCGATACCGTGACGCGTCGCTGCCGGCACCGCCTCGCCAAGGTCGACGATCGCATCCACATTCTCGAAGGTCGTCAGCTGGTTCTGCTGAACATCGACGAGGTGATCCGCATCATTCGCGAGTCGGACGAGCCCAAACCGGCCCTGATGCAGGCCTTCGACCTGACCGACCGGCAGGCCGAAGACATCCTCGAGATCCGCCTGCGCCAACTCGCGCGACTCGAGGCGATCAAGATCGAGCGCGAGCTCACGGCGCTTCGGGACGAGAAGAAGGACCTCGAACATCTGCTGGCCGACGAGTCGGCCATGCGCAAGAAGGTGATCGCGGAGATCCGGGCCGACGCCAAGCGGTACGGCGACGATCGACGAACGCTGATCGAGCCGGCCGAGCGGGCTGTCGCGGAGGTGCGGATCGTCGAGGAACCCGTGACCGTCGTCGTCTCGGAGATGGGCTGGGTGCGCGCCCGTCAGGGCCACGGACACGATCCATCCCAATTCACCTTCAAGAGCGGAGACGGCTTCTACGGCGCCTACGAAGTGATGACGACCGACCAGGTCTTCGCGCTGGGTTCGAACGGCCGTGTCTACACGGTACCGGTGGCGCAGATGCCCTCGGCACGGGGTGACGGCTCGCCCATCACGCGCTTCGTGGAGCTCGACGACGGTGTGCGGATCCAGCACGTGTTCGCCAGTGCGGTCGGACGCGGTGTCCTGTTCACGACGGCCAACGGCATGGGCTTCCAGTGCCGCACGGACGACCTGATCGGACGTACCCGGCAGGGCAAGGGGCTCATCACGGTCGGTGAGGGCGATCAGCCCCTGCGGCCGGCGCTGTTCGAGGGCACCGGGGGCCGTGTGCTCTGCGTGTCCGAGCAGGGGCGTGCCCTGGTATTCCCGCTCGAGGAGGTCAAGGCACTGCGCAACGGCGGCCGGGGCGTCAGCCTGATGGCCACTGAGCCCAGGGACCGGCTCGCCCAGGCGATCGTCTTCGACGCGGCGGGGGTCGAGATCACCGGCATCGGTCGGGGGGCGAAAGCCGTCGAGCGTCGTTTCACTGCGGGCCAGCTCGAGCAGTACGCGGGCAACCGCGCCCGCAAGGGGCGGCTGCTCGAGCCGCGGATCAAGGGGGCACGGCTTCGCCGGGCGGTCTGACCGGCGTGCTGCCCGTAGAATCGGCGAATGCCGTTTCCGAATCCGATCCTCCGGCGCGTTCTGCGCAGTCTGGCGCTGCCGGCCGCCGTGTCCGTGCTCGTGGCGTGCGCCGGCAACGCGCCGGAGTCCTACGACCCGTCGCGCCTCCACCACCGGCCGGACGGTTTCACGAATCTGCACGGTCCCCGTGGTGGTAAATCGTTCGGCGACCTGCTCGCCTGGCGCTGGCAGGCCTGGCGCGCCAGTCTGCCGCCACCGCCCTCGCGTTTCGTCGATGGCTACGGGGGATTCGAGGTTCTTGCACCTGATGTGGGTGCCATCGCGGCTGATCCGCGCGCCAGCGTCACGTGGATCGGTCACGCGACGGCCTGGGTGCGCCTGGCCGGGCTCAACATCCTCACCGATCCCCATTTCTCCGAACGCGCCTCGCCGGTCACCTGGGCCGGGCCTGTTCGCCGTGTGCCCTTGCCTGTGACGCTGGCGCAGTTGCCGCGAATCGACCTGGTCGTCCTC
>JAUIAI010000768.1 GCA_030425615.1 Gammaproteobacteria bacterium | reverse complement strand
TCTGCTCCAGGCGGCGCTCCTGGTCTTCAGTCAGCCGGCGCGCGGATTCATCCAGGGCATTGCGGATCGCGTAGGCCGTATGTCGTTCGTTCATAACCGGATTCCCCTTGCCGCGAGCGCCCGTGCGAGGGTTTTCGTGGCGCGCGAGCAGTGCGTCTTGACACTGCCCTGCGAGCAGCCCATCGCCTCGGCCGTCTCGGCGACGTCCAGCTCTTCCCAGTAACGCATCAAAAAAGCCTGGCGTTGACGCTCTGGGAGCTTCTTAATTTCGTTCTCGATGATCGTCAAGGTCTGCGCACGCTCGGTCTGATCGGCGGCGCTGGCGTCCCGCCAGTGGCCTTCGTCCGCGCGGATGGCGTCCAACAGCTCCTCGTCCGACTCGGTCTCGGCACGGCCGGGTACGAGCGCCGACACCAGCGTCGTCCAGAGGCCGCGCACCTTCTCCCGCCGGAAATGGTCCGTGATCGCATTCTGCAGGATGCGCTGGAACAGCCGGGGCAGTTCGTCGGCCGGCCTGTCGGCGTAGTTCTTCACCAGACGCAGCATGGCGTCCTGGACGACGTCCTCGGCCAGGTGCTCGTCTCGGATGGCGAACTGCGCGTGCTTGAGCGCCCGCCTCTGAGCCGAGGCGAGAAAGGCGTCAATCTCTTCGTGGGATGCCATTCAGCGGGCCGGCAGGCTGCGCGGGGCAGTCCGGCCTTGGAACCGAAATCGGACGGAATCGTACCATCGTGTGGGGTCGGGCACCCGGCCATAACTTGACCGCCAGGCTGGCCGCGGCATACGATCGGGGGCTTGGCCCGGCGCGGGCACATTGCAATGCAACAGGCCAAGAACCAAACCGGCCCGCATCCTTACCGGGATGCCGAGCCGGTCGTCCCATCAGTGCCCGGATCCCGTTCCAAGGTCTGTGCCGGTGGTTGCCCGGTGGGCCGGCGTTCGCACCTGCGTCGCCCGGCCGCGCGGGCGTCACTGGTACCGGCGGGCGGTCAATCCGGCACATGACTCTGGATAGGAACAAGCCATGGAAATCACTGGCGCAGAGATCGTCGTGCGCAGCCTGCAGTCCGAAGGGGTCAAGCACCTGTTCGGGTACCCGGGCGGGGCCGTCCTCTACATCTACGACGAGATCTTCAAGCAAGACACCATCGAACACGTTCTGGTACGCCACGAGCAGGCCGCCGTGCACGCGGCAGACGCCTATTCGCGCTGCACCGAGGAGGTCGGGGTGTGCCTGGTCACCAGCGGGCCCGGCCTGACCAATGCCGTCACCGGCATCGCCACGGCGTACATGGACTCGATTCCCATGGTCGTGCTCTCGGGCCAGGTGCCCACGCACGCCATCGGCGAGGATGCCTTCCAGGAGTGCGACTCCGTCGGTATCACGCGCCCCTGCGTCAAGCACAACTTCCTGGTCAAGAACGTACGCGACCTGGCGTCTACGATCGCCAAGGCGTTCCACATCGCCCGTTCGGGCCGTCCCGGACCGGTTCTGGTCGACATCCCGAAAGACATCACCCGTGACCGGTGCAAGTTCGAGTATCCCGAAAGCATCCAGATGCGCTCGTACAACCCCGTGACAAAGGCGCACGTGGGGCAGCTCAAGCGCGCGATGTCCGCCATCCTCGGGGCCGAGCGTCCGATGGTCTACACCGGCGGCGGCGTGGTCCTGGCCAATGCCTCGGCCGAGTTGCGCCAGTTCGTCGAGATGACCGGTTTTCCGGTCACGAATACGCTGATGGGCCTCGGGGCCGTGCGTGGCACCGATGAGCGCTTCGTCGGCATGCCCGGAATGCACGGCACTTACGAGGCCAATCTGGCCATGCAGGACTGCGACGTCCTGATCGCGGTGGGCGCCCGCTTCGACGACCGGGTCATCGGGAATCCGAAGCATTTCGCGCAGAACGCACGCAAGATCATCCACATCGACATCGATCCGTCGTCGATCTCCAAGCGGGTCAAGGTCGACGTCCCCATCGTGGGAGACGTCCGCGACACCCTTCGGTCGCTGAACGAGATGCTCGCGGCGGAGTTCGACAAGGGCAACAGGCCCGCGGCGGCGGCTCTGGACACCTGGTGGAAGCGGATCAACGGCTGGCGTGAGCGGCAGTGCCTCCGGTACGCGGCCAGCGACGAGGTGATCAAGCCGCAGTTCGTCGTCGAAACGCTCTGCGAACTCACGGGCGGCGACGCCTTCATCACGTCCGACGTCGGCCAGCACCAGATGTGGGCCGCCCAGTACTACCGCTTCAACGAGCCCCGGCGCTGGATCAACTCCGGAGGCCTCGGGACCATGGGGGTCGGGCTGCCCTATGCCATGGGCGTCAAGCTCGCGCACCCCGATGCGCAGGTGGCCTGCATCACCGGGGAGGGTTCCATCCAGATGTGTAT
>JAUIAI010000767.1 GCA_030425615.1 Gammaproteobacteria bacterium | reverse complement strand
GATGAATCGACCGAAGCCGGCCCGCCGGGCATCTCCAGCTGGCATGCGCATCTCTATTTCGACGATGCCACCGCGACGGTGGCTGCCGAGGTGCGCGAACGGGCCGGTGAGGCGCTGCCGGTCACGGTGGGACGCATGCATCACAAGCCCGTCGGGCCGCATCCGCGCGGAAGCTGTCAGCTCGAGTTCGCGCCCGGTGACTTGCGCACCGTGGCCGACTGGCTGACGTTTCACCGTCGGGGCCTGACCGTGTTCATGCATCCGAACACGGGTGAAGAGCTGGAGGATCACCGCGACCGGGCGATCTGGTTCGGAGCGAGCGAGGTCTTGAACCTCGAGGCGCTGCCCGGCGGCTGACCGCACTCCGGGATCGGCCTGTCGCGGCCTTCCTTCACCGCCCGGTGGCTTCCTTCACCGCCCGGTGGCTTCCTTCACCGCCCGGTGGCTTCCTTCACCGCCCGGTGGCTGCCTTCGGCTCCGATTGCTGGCGTACCCGCGTCTCGAGCGCCAGCAGGTAGAGTCCGCTGCCAATCACGATCGCGGCGCCCAGCACGACGTTGCGACCGGGCAGATCGCCGAACAGCCAGTAGCCGATGGCGATCATGTAGAGGATCTGCAGGTACTGGAACGGCGCCAGGGTGGAGGCCGGCGCGTATCGGAACGACAGCGCGAGCAGGTAATGGCCGAGCGCGGCGGCGGAACTCGCGCCGATCAACGCGAGCCAGTGGTCGAGGTCGGGCAGGGGCTGCCACACCCACCAGGCGGCCGGCGCGAGCAGGACGACCGCGCCAAGGCCCGACAGCAACTGGGTCGTTGCCGGATTGTCGATCGCGGCCAGCTTGCGGGACAGCAGACTGAACGCCGTGATCATGACGGCCACGGAAAGGGACAGCAGCATCGCCCAGTGAAAGGCGCTGGCCCCGGGCTGCAGGATGACGAGCACACCCACGAAGCCGGCGGCAATGGCCAGCCAGCGGCCGGTGTCGAGGCGCTCGGAAAGGAACAGCCAGCCGGCCAGAGCGACGAGCAGCGGAGCCACGAACATGATGGACGCCGTCTCGGCGAGCTGCAGATACTTGAGCGCCAGGAAGTTCAGGCCGGTCATCGTGCCCAGCAGCAGGGCGCGCAGCGCCTGCAGGCGGGGGGCACGGGTGCGCCACATCCGGCGTCCGTGGATCGGCGCCATCACCGCCATCGAGATCACGGTCTGGAGGACGAAGCGCAGCCACACGATCTGAACGACCGCCGAGGCCTGGATGAGCCACTTCGCGGTGCCGTCGAGCAACGAGAAGCAGAAGGTGGCAAAGCACACGATGGCGATGCCGATCAGGCGGTTGCGGGCATTGTCCGCGTGCAGCATCGAGGTCCGGACCCGGTCTGGCGAGGAAGGAAGGAGGGTTCGACCCCGGCGCGGGGATTGTCGCTGCCGTGATGCCGGCACGCGGCCCGTTGTCGTCTGATCGAAGAAAGACGGACGAGCCGCGCGGGCGGCTCGTCCGTCGAGAAGGAGAGATTGTAGCGCCGGCCTTCAGGCGCGGCGCGCCGGGATCAGGCGCAGGCCGTGGCCGGCCGGCCGGCGCACGCGCGGGCCACCTGTGCCGGAGAACCCGACCGGGCCGGTCGGGCGAACCAGGCTGCCGCGGTCTTCATCATCAGCAACACGGCTTCGCTGCGCAGGCGCCGCCCGGTGGCCAGATGGTGCGCATAGTCGATCTCGGGAGCGGTGCTGGGGAGGAGGGTCTCGTTCATGGCGGGCTCCTTGGGGTTGCCGGTTTCGATGGATGCAGATTACGCAACGGTCGGCCCTCCGGTAAGCCCCGGAACGGGAAAATGGTTTTGCGTTTGGTGCAAAACAGAATCGGGCAGGATCGATCTGCCAGGAGGAAACCATGCCGTTGAGCCAGAGGCCGGGCCGCGATCCCGAACCGACGACCGCCGATCTCGCCGTTCTGGTGCGGGTCGCGGAAATGGGCACCCTGTCGGCCGTGGCCCGGGAGCGCGACGTGCCGGTCTCGCAGATCTCGCGCGCCATCACCCGCCTCGAGGGAACCTACAAGGTCAGGCTGATCAACCGTTCGACCCACGGACTTTCGCTGACGCCCGAGGGTGATCTGTTCGTGGCGCACGCGCGGCGGGTGGTCGATTCGCTGGCCGATCTCTCCGCCCAACTGGATTCGCGCGCGGGCGCGCCCAGCGGACTGGTGCGCGTTTCCGTCAGCCAGATCATGGGCGATGCACAGGTGATCCCTTCGTTGCCCGCGTTGACCGACCGGTATCCCGCCTTGCGCGTCGACGTGATCGCCGACGACATTCGCCGCGATGCGGCGCAACTCGTCGACCGAGGCATTCAGCCGTACCGAATCGCTGACGTTGTGGCGCACGCTGATCCGAGC
>JAUIAI010000766.1 GCA_030425615.1 Gammaproteobacteria bacterium | reverse complement strand
ACCCATGGCCGCACCGGGCGGGGTGCCCTGCCGCCAGGCCGCGATCGTGGCGACGAACTGGGTGACGAGGATCAACGGCCCGGGTGTGGTCTCGGCCAGACCCAGCCCGTCCATCATCTCCGGCGCGGTCAGCCAGCCGTGCAACGCCACGACGTCCTGGGCCATGTAGGCCAGAACGGCATAGGCGCCGCCGAAGGTGACCACGGCCAGCTTCGAGCAGAACAGGCCGATCTGGGTAAGAACGTGGTCCGGGCCGAGCCAGATCGCCAGGGCGCCGATCGGAAGCCACCAGGCCGTCAGCAGGACGATCACGATCGTCGCGGTCTGGCGCCAGCCCCCTGACTGCCGGGCCCTGTCCGGCGCGGAAGCCCCCGCGCCCGACCCGACTGACGACGGTGCGTGCCCGACCAGCCCGAGCGCGCCGAGCCCCCCGGCCACGGCGATGATCACGGGGAAGGGAACAGCGAACGCGAAGATCGCCAGGAGCGCGATACCCGCCAACACGCGGCCCGCGCTGGAAGTAAGCGCTCGCGTCGACAACCCGACCAGCGCATTCGCCACGATGGCCAGCACGGCCGCCTGCACGCCGACGAACACGGCCGAGACGGCGGGCGTCTGCCCCCAGACCGCGTAGGCCGTTGCCAGCGCCGCGATGAGCAGCGCGCCAGGCATCACGAACAGGAGGCCGGCCAGCACACCGCCGGCCAGTCCGTGCAGGCGCCAGCCGCACCAGGTGGCCAACTGCATCGCCTCGGGGCCGGGCAGCAGCATGCAGAAACTGAGCGCGTCGAGGAACCGGCGCTCGTCCAGCCAGCGGTGCCGCTCGACGAGCTCACGATGCATGAGCGCGATCTGCCCTGCCGGTCCCCCGAAAGACAGCAGGCCGATCTTCGCGAAAACGGGGACGATCGCCTGGAAACCCGGGTCGGCAGGGGCCGGGCCGCGAACACCGGCCGTCTCGCTTGGTGTCCCCACCAGGGGTTTCTCCAGGGTTCGGGCCCGGATGCACGGAGCGGCCGCTGCCGCTATGCTCCCGGCCGTGGGCCGGGCACCCGTCCGGTGGCCGGACGACGATGGTAACCGCGCAAGGATGAACAATGGATGACAAGGCGCTGCAGGGAGTGTTCCCCTACCTGGTGTCTCCGGTACGCGACGATGGCCAGGTGGACGCCGCCGTGCTGTCGCGACTCTGCGACGACCTGATCAAGGCCGGTGTGCACGGGCTCACTCCGCTCGGCTCCACGGGGGAGTTCGCCTATCTGAACGCCGGACAACGAACGGCCGTGGTCGAGACGGTCGTGTCCGCGGCGGCCGGGCGGGTGCCCGTCGTCGCCGGCGTGGCCGCCACGACCATCGCCGACGCGGTCGACCAGACCCGGCGCTACCAGGCCCTCGGGGTCGACGGTATCCTGGCCATCCTGGAGGCCTATTTCCCGCTCGACGACGCGGCAGTGTGCGCTTACTTCGAAGCCGTTGCCGACGCCTGCGCGCCGCTGCCGGTGGTGCTCTACACCAATCCCAACTTCCAGCGCGCGGATCTGAGCCTCCCGGCCATCGCACGTCTGGCCGAGCGACCGAACATCCGCTACATCAAGGATGCGTCGTCCAACACCGGGCGCCTGCTGTCGATCATGAACCGCTGCGGTGACCGCATGCAGGTGTTCTCCGCCTCCGCGCACATTCCCGCCTGCGTCATGCTGATCGGCGGCGTCGGCTGGATGGCCGGGCCGGCCTGTGTCGCGCCCCGCCAGAGCGTGGCGCTCTACGAGCGCTGCCGGGCCGGCGACTGGGCAGGCGCGATGGCCATCCAGCGCCGGCTCTGGGGCCTGAACCAGGCGTTCGCCCGCCACAATCTGGCCGCCTGCATCAAGGGCGCGCTTTCGCTCCAGGGTTACGAGGTGGGCGATCCGCTGCCGCCGCAACCGCCCCTGTCGGCCGCGGGCCGCGAGGAAGTCGCTGCCGCGCTGGCCGCGATTGAGGGGATCGGCGCCGGTTAGGCGGGTGCGCGAGCGCTCAGCGAAGCGCGGCAACGACCCCGGCCGGCAGCACCTTGCCGGCCATGTCCAGGGCGATGTCCCAGGCACGATGCCGCAACAGCCGCAGCCCGACGAGCCAGGTCACCGTCATGCTGCCCGCCACGACCAGCAGGCTCGGCCACGGGTTGGGCCGTTGCAGGTCGAACAGGACGACGTCGATTCCCCAGAGCACCGACCAGCAGAGCGCCATCAGCAGCAGGTTCGGGGTGAGCACCCCCGCGAGCGCCGGGACCGACAAGCCGATCAGGCGGTTGAGCATCACGGTCTTGAGGGCGAACTCGAACACGCCGGAGATCACCATGCCCCAGGCCACGGCCACCAGCCCCATCGGCGCCGATGGGGCTGGTGGCCGTGGCC
>JAUIAI010000765.1 GCA_030425615.1 Gammaproteobacteria bacterium | reverse complement strand
GGGCCAGCGCCCGCCCGATGGCCTCGTGACGAGCCAGAAGCCCGGCCATGCCCAGCACACCGGCGGCAATCAGGATTGCATCGGTCAGCGCGCAGAACGCGACCACCATGGCCAGATACTCGCGGCGCAGCCCCTGCCGGAGCACGAAGGCGTTCTGCGCTCCGATGGCGACGATGAGGCCGAAGCCGAGCGCGAAGCCCTGTGCAAGGACGGCAATGGGCGGGGAAAGGAGGCTCGACGGGGTCATGATGGCCGAGTCTGGCCCTGCGTTTGGATTAAGACAAACTAAATCTTCTTTTCTATCCTTAGCGAAGCTTACTTCATGCTCGACTATGCCGGACTCGACGCCCTGTCATCGGCGGTTCGCGAGGGCAGTTTCGAACGCGCGGCTCGCGCGCTTCACATCACCGCTTCCGCCGCCTCCCAGCGTATCAAGTCGCTCGAAACGCGTGTCGGCTGTACGCTCGTCGTTCGCGGTCAGCCATGCGTGGCCACCGACATTGGCCGTCGCCTGTGTCGCCACGCGGAGCAGGTCGGGCTGCTCGAACTGGAGCTGCGTGAATCCCTGCCGATGCTCGGGACGGATCAGAACTCGGCCGCGCGACTGTCCGTTGCCGTGAACGCGGACAGCCTTGCCACCTGGTTCGCGCCTGCACTCGCCGAGTTCGCGGCACTCACGCCGGTCCTGGTCGACGTATCGGTGGATGATCAGGATCACACCGCCAGGTGGCTGCGCGACGGTTCGGTGCTCGCAGCCGTGAGCGGTAGTGCGCAGGCGGCGACGGGGTGCGACTGCCGTCCCCTCGGGGCCTTGCGCTACGTGGCCGCGGCAACCCCGGCGTTCATGCACCGTCACTTCGCAAACGGCGTGTCGCCCAAGGCGCTGGCCCGCGCACCGAGTCTCTTGTTCAACCACAAGGACGATCTTCAGGATAGGTGGGTGAGACGCCGGTTTCGCCGATCGGTCGAATTGCCGAGGCACGTCCTGCCATCCCCCCATGCATTCGTGACCGCCGCGCTGCACGGCATGGGCTGGGGGCTTCATCCGCTCTCGCTGGTCGACGAGCACCTCCGGGACGGCTCACTCGTCGAACTCGTTCCGGATGCCGCGCTGGACGTTCAGTTGTACTGGCAACAGGCCAGGGTCGGGTCGTACTGGTTGGACGAACTCGGCAGAGCGGTCCAGGCTGGCGCCCGGAGGGCGCTGCGCGGGCCGAACGACCCGGGCTCGGGAAGCCCTCCCGGTCTTACTCATGCACGAAGCCGGCCGGCCGCTTCTCGATGAAGGCCGCCATGCCCTCCTTCTGATCGCGGGTGGCGAACAACGCGTGAAAGCACCGGCGCTCGAACAGGAGCCCCTCGGCAAGCGAAGTCTCCTCGGCCCGGGCGACGGCTTCCCTGTTCATCATGGCGGCCGGCTTGCCGTAACCTGCGATACAGGCGGCGGCCTCCAGTGCCTGCTCCAGCAATTGCCCGGGCTCGAGGACGCGCGAGACCAGACCCGCACGCAGCGCCTCGGCCGCGTCGATCATGCGCCCGGTGAGCACCATGTCCATGGCGAGCGCCCGACCGACCAGCCGGGTCAGACGCTGCGTGCCGCCGATGCCGGGCATGACGCCCAGCTTGATCTCGGGCTGGCCGAAGCGGGCGGTCTCGGCGGCGAAGATGAGGTCGCACATCATGGCGAGTTCGCATCCGCCGCCCAGCGCGTACCCGGAGACCGCCGCGATCCTCGGGGTACGCATCCGGGCGAACCGCTCCCACGGTGCGAAGAAGTCTTCACGGAACATCTCGGCGAACGTTTGCGGGGCCATCTCCTTGATGTCCGCCCCGGCAGCAAAGGCGCGTTCATTGCCCGTGATGACGAAGCAGCCCACCCCCGGGTCGCGATCGAGCGGCTCGAGTCGCTCGAGCATTTCGTGCATGACCTCGCTGTTGAGGGCGTTCAGGGCCTGCGGGCGGTTGAGCCGCACCAGGGCGACGCGTTCGTGTCGTTCGATGATCAGGGACATGAGAGTGTGCTCGGAGATTGGTGAGGGGCGGCGAGCCGCCGGTGATGGAGCGACGAGCCGCCGGTCAGGAATCGAAGATGGCGCCGAAGGCCGGAACACCGCGCGCTTCCATGAAGCGCACCACGCGCTCGGTTGCGCCCGGGTTCGAGATGACGATCACGGCCTCGGCACCGCTGCGCTTCAGCGCGGCCCAGGCAAGCAACTCCAGATTCGGTTTGCCTCGAACGTCGGTATCGAAGATCTTCGCGTCCGGTTGTGCGGCCAGGATCTCATCCACCAGGGCATCGCCGTAGGTCTTTCTCGGGTTGCGTGTCGCCCAGACCAGCGCCGTCGGGACGCGAGGGCCGATGAGGTGCGGCAGAACCGGGCCGATGCCGCTCCCC
>JAUIAI010000764.1 GCA_030425615.1 Gammaproteobacteria bacterium | reverse complement strand
CGGCATCGGCCGTGCCACGGCGCTGCGGCTCGCGAAGGAGGGGGCGGCGGTTGCCGTGCTCGACATCGACAGCGAGCCGGCGCACGAGGTCGCCCGGCTGATCGCCGACATGGGGCGGACGGCCGTCGCACTGGTCGGCGACATCGCCGAGGACGATGCCGGCGAGCGGCACGTGGATCGGGGTGTCGATCAGGTCGGCGAGATAGGCCGCCGAGACGTCGAGGGTCGCTGCGGGTTCGCCCGGTCGGCCATGGGCCAGCGGCGGCGCGACTTCGACCAGATCGCCCCCGACCAGCGGGAAGCGTTCGCCCAGCGCACGCACCAGACCGGTGACCGTCTCCGGGCGTAGTCCATCCGGCTCGGGCGTACCGGTCGCGGCGGCATATCATTCGTCGGTGCCGTCGATGTCATTGCTCACGTACAGCGCGTCGACCCCGAGCCCGGCGAACCGTGCGGTGATCTCGTCGGCCATCGCCTGCAGCCAGCCCGCCCAGTAGCGATCGAGACCTGCCGGTCCGTGGACATCCACCGGGGTGGCCAGACCCGCCAGCCAGGCCGTGTGCAGCAGTGGCCCGAGTTCGAGGTAGTGATCCGCGTGGAGGTGCGTGATGAAAATGCGCGAAAGGTCGGCGAGCGACACGCCCTGATCGACGAGCGCGCGCGTGACACCGAGCCCGCAATCGACGACCACGCGGTGCCCGCCGAGGCGGAGCAGGGTCGAAGTCGGCATCGCCGATCCGGGGCGAACCGCCGCACCGCCCTTGGTGCCCAGGAGGGCCACACTGTCCTGCGCGGGACTCAGGACCCCGTCCCTGGCGGGCCACCCTTCGGCGCCGCGTACGAAGGATGACGCGCGCCGAACGGCAGTCGGTTTCCGCCCAGGCTGAACATCTGATAGTTCGCCCGCTGCATGAGGCCCAGGGCTGCGTCGGAGTCCGTGGCGCTCTCCAGCGAGGACGCCACGGCGTGCTCGACGATCGCACCGAGGATCGCGCCGGCAAGGCCCCCGCCGGAGTAGCCGGACCCCGAGTCGTCCGTCACGCGGGCGGCTCCCGACCAGATCTCCTCGCCGGTTCGTGCATCCACCAGCCTGGCCTGGATCTCTGCCACCGCCGACGAATTCACCAGTTGGAACCGGCGGCCGTAATCCGTGATGCGCGGATACAGGACGGCATCGGGCCCGATGATCTCCACCAGCTTGGCCAGCGGCACCTGGTGCATCTCGGTGGCGGTGGGCAGACCGTTCGCCCGCATGAGTTCCTCGATCACCACGACCGGGAAGACGTAGTAGCCCCGCTCGGCCAGCGGAGCGGTCACGCTGGACATGAACGAGGCCGGCGCCCTGACTTCGACGCTGTCGTTGATCGGAGGCAGCACCAGGATCGACTTCGGTGGCACCCTGGCGTGAATCGGCATGCCGCCCGGCGACGGGCTCGCGCAAGCCGCCAGGAGCGCCGTCACCAGCAGGGTCCCGAGGCCGTGGCTCAGCCGAGCTGCGAGAGGCAGACGGTTCATGGTCGGCTCCTGGGTCGGAGTCCGTCGAGCAGCGTATCCACGAAACGCGCGCTCTCCGGAAACACCTGCTTCTCCTGGTTCAGCAACTCACGCGCACGACCGGTGTCGCCGCGAATGTTGTAGAGCATGGCCAGGTGGATCCGCCAACCGGGAGGCAACGACGCGCCACGCGCCGCCGCGCGATCCCGGTCCGCCTCCACGCGCATGATCTGTTCGTCCACGGTCACCGCGTCGGGCCGCCACTCCCGGTCGTGAACGGCGGCATCGTAGCCACCCCACGCGTAGAGAGCCGGCGTCGAGGTCTGACAGCCCGCGAGCAGGGCCGCGGCCGCCACGAACGCGAGCCCTCTGACCGTTCGCCGCACGGTCACTGCGCGGGCACCGTCCAGCGGCCCTGCTCGAGGCCGGCCACGAGGCCGTCCACGGCCTCGCGGATCGCGAGGTCTAACACCTTGCCGTTGAGCGTCGAATCGTAGGCCGCGGTACTGCCGAAGCCGAGAACCTCCCGATTGCTGAGCGCATACTCACCCGCGCCCTGGGCCGAGTAGACGACTTCGGCCGTGCGCACGTCGACGACATTGAGGGTGACCTTGGAGTAGGCGATCTGCGACTTGCCCCGCCCGAAGATCCCGAACAGTTGCCGGTCGCCGACCTCCTTGCGGCCGAACTCCGTGACGTCGCCGGTGACCGCGAAGGCGGCGCCCTGAAGCTGCTGCTGCGAGCCCGACATCTTCGCCTCGCGAGCGAGCGTGGCCATGTCGTCACGTTCGAAGACGCGGAACCGCCCGCTCTGCTGCAGGTGACCGACGAGGATGGTCTTGGCCTGGCTGCCGAGCCGGTCGGTGCCATCCGAGAACATGCCCCGCAGGTAGTCGGAGCGG